>JAKQLJ010000038.1 GCA_029567195.1 bacterium
ATTGTTAAGGCCGAAAAACTTTTTCAACGAGCTATTATTAAATTAAGACATTTTTACAAAATAATCAACTATATGTATTCATCTTGTACAAAATCTGGACAATCAGCTTTTTTTGTGATATGCTCATCTGTTACAAGTGGCGTGTATTTTTTGGCGTATTTGAGTCAACTTGCAATAAAGTTCTTTTCATTATAGGAGCGTAAAATGAATCGAAAAATCGGAGTAAGTGTGGTTTGCATGCTTCCTTGGTGTTTGGGAAGGTATGGGTTGAATCGGTCTGCAACGTTGGCATATGACGCAGGCTTTCAAGGTCTTCAGATACTGCCGATGCGAGGCTGGGATCATCTGACTTTCTCGGGAATTTCAAGCGAGAAAATCATTTCTTTTGAGCTGGCTTGGAACTGCGGACCTCTGGGGAGCGCTATTATTCGCAGTTCACATGCATTCAGTCTTAAGGTTCTACGATATTTTAAGCTGGGAGCCCTGACTGAGGCATTGCCATCGCCCAATGAAAACCGCCCGTTGATTACTGATTGGTTTCTTTTTGGCAATTGTGATGCTACGGAACGTCGTGCAGAATTGATGTTTCATCATTTCCAGAAAACTTCGATGTTCATCACGCACGATGTCATCCACGCCGGCGTGGTGGAAATGCATCCCGAGTTGGATTTGGAAGTTGGTATTTATGCCAACTATCCGTACGGACTGGTCTGGGACACTGAACACGTGATTCGCTCAGGACGTCACGGACAACCGCCGGTTACCGATGACTGGGAAAAATTGCTGGATGAAGTTGGTCACAACATCCGCCTCATCCACGTGAAGGATCCAGTCAATCCCAAAATGCTCGAAGCCTTGGCCAAAAAAACAACCTGTCCCGTGATATTCGAAACAAGGCCGCCGCTCGGAAAGATTTTCAAGCCTCCAATGAGGCACGTCCAGAAGCGAGCTCTCGAATGGCTCACGAGCAGGCGAAATTTTCTTGGCTATTTCTTTGATTAGAATTGCATAATATATGTCATATTAACAGGAGGAAAATTATGCCCCATATTCACGCAATATTAGAGGAGAAAGCAAGGATCATTCACGCTCTGACCGAATGTAAGTCAAGAGTTCGCCAAGCCGTGAGTGACCAGTTTCCAAAGTATCAAATGAGAGATATTGCTCTCATCCCGAGACTCGTCACTTACAAGGAAATGGCAATGGCAGACAATCTTCTGCCTCTTGAGTTCGTCATCGACCTCGGGAAGCTGGACAATCTTCTCGGCGATAGCGATTCGGACATCTTTCGCGATCGACTACTCAAGCTCTGTCCCGAACTCAAAGATATCAATTTCGGCATCTGGCTTCGGGAAATGTCCAGTAATGGATTCTCCGAGCACAAGCCTGACCACAACGACTAGTCAGGCTCAGGAGCAAGCGGTTATGAGACAAGCACATTCGTGCATCTCGTAACCGCTTTTATTTTTTCCAGCTGATTTTAATAGATTCAAATATATTCCCAACAGGCGAGTGAATGAAATGGTATCTGTAAAAACAATCTCCGAAGCGTTTATTTTAATGTTATAATAAAAACACATCAATAAGGCATATAAAATGTTTGGTATCGACAAAAAAGAACTGAAAATATTAAAAGGCTTAAACACTCCTGGAAAGATCCAGGATTTTCTCAACAAATTGCCGATGAATTTTGAAAAGAAAGGAGATACCTGCTTTTCTCCCATGTCAGTTTTGAAAAAAAATACCTGCCACTGTATGGAGGGTGCGGCGCTGGCGGCCTTGGCTCTTCGAATAAATGGGCATCCTCCTCTTTTGGTTGATCTTAGGGCGAATAAAAATGACTTTGACCATGTCATTGCCGTTTTCAAAAAAGACGGCAAATGGGGTGCCATATCGAAAACAAATCATGCCGTCCTTCGCTACCGGGAACCGATCTACAAATCCATAAGGGAATTGGCAATGAGTTACTTCCACGAATATGTGGATGATAAGGGAAGGAAAAACCTGAGAAGTTTCTCACGGCCTGTGAATCTTCGAATATTTGACAAGCTTGATTGGATGACCACCAAAGAAGAAATTGATTATATGCCGGAATACCTTGATAAGGTCAGGCATTATCCTGTTTTAAGCAGAAAGCAAATCTGCGGGCTCCGAAAGGCGGATGAAGTCGAGCTTACAGCCGGAGATGTTGTCGAGTGGAAAAAAGAGTTTTAATGAATTGCCTGCGGCTTGCCGGCTGGTAAGTGAATTATCATAGCAAAGCAAATTAATATCGCCTTTTGGGCGTTTTTTTGATATAATAGTAAATAATTATTAAGTAAAAAAATATGCAAAAATTTTGCCAAGCGTGCGGAATGCCGCTAATTAAAAAGGAAGATTTTGCTGGCGGCGATGAAAATTCCAATTTCTGCGCTTATTGCGTTAATGCTGACGGTAGTGTTAAATCCTGCGAAGAGATTTTTGAGGGCGGGGTGCAGTTTTTTATAAGTCAGATCGGAAATGATCGAAAACTGGCGGAAAAAATAACAAGGAAAAATATGAATGGGCAACCTTATTGGCAGGGCAAAGACTGTCCAATTCTCAAAGGAGAAACGGCTACGGATGAGGAATTTGCCGAAGTTTTAAAAAATTTGAGCTAAATATGAACAAAAAAATTATCCAACAAAAAGAGTCCCAAAGGATAAAAAAGAGAACTTTATACACCGCTTCCCGCCTTGAAGGAAAAGTTAAAAATACAGGCATCAAAAACGTGAAGAAAAAAGGAAAGAAATAGCGGCATCCGATTGAAAGGGGAAAGTTTTTTAATAAGTTTTTTGATTTTTAATTATTAAGAATAAAAAAATGGCTGATAAAAATCACAAAAAATCTTTTACGACAAAAAAACCAACCGATTTTAAAGCGGTTAAAAGATTTATTGATAATAACTTTTTTCACTTCAATGCGGCTGTGGTAAAGAGCGCTTCAGAAGCTTATTTAAAGCACCTCAATAGCGGTGGCAAAATGTTTCTTACCTTAGCCGGCGCAATGAGCACGGCCGAGATTGGAATTACTCTTGCGGAGATGATAAGAAAAGACAAGGTTCACGCGATTTGTTGCACGGGAGCCAATCTCGAAGAGGATATTTTTAATCTGGTTGCTCATGATTGTTATAAAAAAGTGCCCGATTATCGTTATTTATCCCGGGATGACGAGGAAAAATTATTGAAAAACAATTTTAACCGGGTAACTGACACCTGCATTCCCGAAGAAGAAGCAATGAGAAAAGTGGAGGAAAAATTATATGTCGTCTGGGGAAGGGCGGAAAAAGAAGGAAAAAGATTTTTCCCGTATGAATATATTTATCAGTTGATCAGGGAAGAAAGACTTAAAAAAGAATATCAGATTGACCCGAAAAATTCCTGGGTAATTGCCGCTTGCCAGAAAAACATTCCTATTTTTACGGCCGGCTGGGAAGATTCTACTCTGGGCAACGAATTTGTGGCGGAAAAAATAAGAGGAAGATTCAAAAGTTTTAATCCTATAAGAGGAGGGCTGGAAGTAATGGAGGATCTGATCGGGTGGTATAAGAAAAATTCAAAAGACAGTTCTATCGGCTTTTTTCAAATCGGCGGGGGTATCTCCGGTGATTTTCCCATTTGTGTTGTGCCTCTGATTCAGCAGGACTTAATGGAAAATTGCCGTCTGTGGGGATATTTTTGCCAGATATCAAATTGCACGACTTCTTACGGTTCATATTCCGGAGCAGTTCCCAATGAAAAAATTACCTGGGGAAAAATTGGCAAAAATACTCCGCAATTCGTCATTGAAAGCGATGCCAGCATTGTTGCTCCGCTGATATTCGCTTATATTTTGGGTTATAAATAAAAAATTTAGTTTATTTAAGAAAATGAAAAAGGAAATGCTTTTTGGGCATTTCCTTGGTTATTTAAGATCAATTTCCTGAAGATCTATTTTGCATCCGGTAGTGCTGGAAATCAGATCAATGACTCTTTGGACTCTTCCTTTTAGAAAAGAATCTTTCGTTTCCAGAGTCGCTTTCCAAAACAACGGAAGGCTTTGAAGAGCACAATCATAATCTTGATGAAAAGAAGATGCCCACCAAAATTGGCAACTGTTGAGTGCTTTGTCCAATGCCAAACGGCCTTCGTAAGACATATGGTTTCTGCATTCCAAAACCATTCGGGTCAGTTGCCAAAGAAGACGATGAACGGGGTTTTGCGGATGATTCCAGAGAGGAAAGGGAATATTATTGTCCATATCTTCTTTGCTGGTTGACCAGCTTCCCGGAGGAATTTCAAATGGCTTTTTGGGGAAATAATCACATATTTCGGAAATCTTTTCCAGCGCCAAGCCTTTTTTTTGGCCTCCATTTCCTATTTCATCCAAGAATCTTTCCAAATCTCCGATATATTCTTTGTGATGATGGCCGAAAGTCTCGGCGTCCATTCCAATGACCAGATAGCCATCTTTTCCGTTGATCCATCGTCCGAATTTGGAGTTGATGTCTTCCAGTATGCTTCCCCGGATCTTTTTAAATGCAATAGAGCTGCTCCAAAGATGACTGCGCAATATGACCGGCAGGCCGTCAGTTTCCGGAATGAACTCAAATGGGGCAAAACCGTGTTTTTCGCAAAATGGAATGTCTTCCGAAATAACCCATTTGTAATTGTGATTCTTTAGGATAGTAGTTATCCGGGGGCTGAATGCCATTTCTGGCGGGAAAAATCCTCTGCCAACTTCAAGACCCTCTTTTCTAAGTCCCTCCTTGTTTAGACGAATTTGACGGTCTATTTCATGTTCGTCCAGAAGCGGTAAAATCGGATGATAAGCTCCGCTTCCGGTCAGTTCCATCTTTTCTTTCCTGATTGCTTCGGCAAACAGTCCGAGCAGTTTTGCATGGCCGCAATGCTTAAGCAATTCGACCAATGAATAATTGATATTTACCGTAAAACAAGCCTTTTCATGTCGGACAATTAAATCAAGAAGCGGATAATAGCACTCTTCCAAAATTCTTTCCAGTATCTCCTTGGATTGCCAGGGAGGCTGGTAGAAATGCAAAAGAAAACCGAGATGTTTCATAAATGCCCTCCTTTGGCAATCATATTTTGTTTGATGAATGGTTTTTTCTCGCCTTCCAACCGTTATTTACAATGAAAAGAACTCTGATAAAACAGTAAACTTTTTTTATAATCGCGTCAAATTAATTTATTCCAGATTCTCATAAAGGTTGGAAATAAAAAAGGCGGCCCAGCAGTGATCTGCCAGCCGCCTTAAGGGAGGGCAATGTTCAGTTTCGAGTGGGGGGGTCGTTCAAATTGGCAAAGCAAAGAGATTTTCTTTCGCCTTTTTCATCGCACACTGTTACTGGTGATTTACATATCCCGTTAATAATGTCAGTGCCGCCACAGCGGGGACATGTTGCCGTGTTAACAACGCTTTTTTTTCTGAGGGTTTTTTTCGCCCCATCTTGTAAATTTCTCAGTTTATCCTCATCTTTTGGAAAAAACATAGCATTTACCTCCTCTGTATTTTTGTATTAAAAGTACTGATTGAAGAAAAGAAATCAAAAAACCGCCGCCGGCGGTTGTCTTTTGGTTCGATTTTCTTTTCTTTCTACGAACGCTTAAAAACAACCGCTTGGCGAATGGCGAGCAATAGTAGGCCTAGCAAATTGTTTTGTCGTTTGTTCATAATAATAATTTAATACGGCTATTATTTTTTGTCAAATAAAAAAACTCCATACTAAACAGCGTAGTGAATAAATCCATTTCTTATTTCAACCAAGCTATGATTTGCTGCTTTCCAATAATGATCCAACAAAAAAACCCGTCATCCTGAGCGAAGTGAAATTGGGGTAGCGATTGAACGTAGTCGAAGGATCTGCCAATTAATATCAAAACCAGCAATTCTATTTAGTAGATTCTTCGGCTTCATCTCGTCCTAAACGGACTCGATTCCGCTCAGAATGACGGTAAAAAGAAACACGCTATTTGTTAAAGAGCCATAAAAAAAGCAAGCGGACAAGGCGCTTGCTTTTGAAAAGGTTTTAAGATGTCCGGAAGCTTTCTACGGCATCATTGTATAATTTTTGGCATACCGGACATAAATTTTTGCCAGGAATGACCTCTCTTTTTTTGCTGCAACAGTTGTTGCAGCATCTTTCTTTGGGATGAGGATCTTTCGGGTGTTCTTTTTCCATTGTTTTCACCTCTTAATTCTTTCCGTTTCCGTTTATTCGGAGAAAGAGCTTTACTTCAGGTGAAGCTTGATTTCCAATGTCGCGGCACGATTTTTGGTGATCGCACCTTCCGCCATGGAGACAAACATCATAAGGATACTTTTTTTGATCGCGAGCCTCCTCAAGGATTTCCGGTCCCCGAGGACAATGCCTGAGGGGATAAAAACCCGGTTCAGTTTCTATCCTGCTTCTCAAGGCTCTTATTTCCTGCTTTCTGTCAGACGGATAAAACGCCATTTTTCCCTCCTTTTATTTTCTATTTTTCTAAATTGCTTTTATTTAGTTTAAAAAAGAACAAAAAAACCGACTGCCGTCGGGTTGATTTTAGATATTTTTTAAAAAGTAAAATCAACTCGACGATGGTCGGATAATAATGGTAATAATAATTTGGCTTAACAGGTTCTTTTTCATTTAATTTATTATAATATATGGCTGAAAAATTTTCAAATAATAGGGTGCCAAGGAAGAGAATTGCTTCATCATGTTTTGATGAGCTCTCTTCCTCGGCGGGAACCGCTTTAGAAAAACGGCTGTTTTGAATCGGGGTCAGGAGGTGTAAGGTTGCAAACCCCCGGGATATGCTTGTCTTCCTCAGTAGCAATTACTTCCTTAATATGGCTACTTTCTATTTGTGCAGAAGGTACTCCACATTTTCGACGACTTTCCTTTCTCCGGGCTTTTCTGAGACATTCGGCAATATTATCGCAGCTTGCTACATCAAATTCTTCTCCATCGCGCATACAATTCATGTTCTTCTTCTCCTTTTAGGTTAAGTTTTTTGGCACATTTATGATTTCCTGATTGAATCTCTTTTTTCGCTCTTTGTGGAGAGCGCCGCCAGAATTCAGTCGGATGTGACCTTATTTATTCTGACAGAAGTTCAATGCAGGAAACCATCCATGAGCCGGAAAAAGAAAAATATTTTTCACTCTTTCCGGCTCGCGGATTTTTTGCGCCTTTTTAAAGAACTTATCAAATAAAAATCCCGGTCTTTTACCGGGGTTCTCTGTTTTTCTTATCCTTTATCTTATTGAGATTCCCCAGCAAAAAATTCTCGCCCTACAAAGACGGAAGAAATGAGAATAATCTTCAATGTGTTTTTCGCCGAGTTCCTCATTTAAATATTGTTATCTTGTAAAAGTATAGGGGATTTTATGTTTTTTGTCAACTTTTTTAGGTTCTTTTGGGTCAATTTAAGCCAAAAAAGCCATTTTTAGCCGCATTTTAGCCCCCAGAAATGATTGACAACAAGAGCAAAAGGTGTATAATGGATGTATTGTAAGATTCTCCGTAGTTTCCTGTTTCTTGCCATTTTCCCCACAAGGGAAAAGCGAAAGAAACGAGCCTTATATGAAATAGTGTAAGGGTAGTCTAAAGGCTGAACGCTTTTTAGAAGTAAAGAGCTAAGTGAGAAGGTCACCTTGCAATTTAAGTTCATATAATTTAATCCGGTTAGATGCCTCGCGGAGCGAGGACTTCGCTTAGAGCGGAGAATTTAACGGGATAAAATAAATGGCACAGAAACTTTATGTAGGTGGATTAGCATATTCCACTACGGAAGAATCTTTGGGAAATCTTTTCGCTCAAGCCGGAACAGTTCAATCTGCCAGTATCATTACTGACAAAATGTCCGGACGATCTCGAGGCTTTGGCTTCGTAGAAATGAGCACAGAAGAGGAAGCTCAGGCTGCTGTTGAGATGTTTAATGGAAAAGAGTTCGAAGGAAGAACTTTGACTGTTAACGAAGCTCGTCCTCAGGGAGACCGACCAAAAAGAACTGGTGGTTTTAGAGGAAATGACAGAGGCGGTTTTGGAAGACGAGACCGATTCTAATAGAAAAACACTCTCGGGTTAACCGGGAGTGTTTTTTTGTTTTATATGATATTGCTTAATATCTTCAAAAAATGCTATTATTTAGTAGTTATAAACTCATATTAAGTTTCTTCCTGATGTCATTCCCAACTTGATTGGGAATCCAGAAAACAAGCTGGATCATAAAGACTAGATTCCCGCCTGCCTGCCGGTAGGCATGGCTTGCGCGAGAATGACAACAGACAAAAGTTATTCCAATAAAATAGCTTATCATAAAGACAGGATGGAATTAACTTAAAATGACTTAAATATTTTTTTAAACTCAGATACAATTTATGAAAAAAATTATTTTATCTTTATTGATTTTAGCGGCGGCTATTTTTTTGTTTTTTTCTTTTAAATCTTCTTCTAGCGTCGGATCTTTAGAAAATGCCAAATTCATTTTATTTTATGGCACCGGCTGTCCGCATTGTGAAATAGTGGAAGAATTTATCAAAAAAAATAATATTCATGAGAAATTGGACTTTCCGGAAGTGGAAGTTTTTTTCAATAAGGATAATGCAGCTGTTTTTGCTCAAAAGGCCAAGGAATGCGGTCTGGATGAGAAAAATTTGGGCGTGCCGCTCTTTTGGGCGGAAGGCAAATGTTATAGCGGAGACAAAGACATAATCAGTTATTTAAGTGACAAGCAATAAGTGACAAGTAACATGTAACAAGTGACATGTGACAAGTAACAAGTAATAAGAAATAAGTGACAAGTAGTGTATATGAAAAAAATTATTAAATACATAGCGGCTTTCTTTCTGGCATTTTTACCGCTGGGAAAAGCTCAGGCGGTTTGTCCAGTTTGCACGGTGGCGGTAGGAGCAGGCGTAGGGCTGACAAGATATCTAGGAATTGAAGACACTATCGCCGGAGTATGGATTGGCGGAATGGTGGTTTCTTTGGCGTTATGGACAAAAAATTGGATGGCGGGAAAAAATAAAAAATTTCGCTATCAAAGCCTTATTTTAATTATCATCTATTTTTTACTTGTAATCGTCCCTCTTTACTACACCGGCATTATGGGGCATCCCTTTAACCGTATTTGCGGAATGGATAAAATTCTTTTCGGATCGTTTTTTGGAATTTTTGGCTTTATTATAGGTAATGCCGTTAATCTTTATATAAAAGAAAAAAATGGCGGTCGGGCCTATTTTCCTTTTCAGAAAGTCGTGATGGCCATAGCTCCGCTTGTAATTTTAAGCGTTATTTTCTATATTATTAGTAAATGCTGATTTATAAAATATTAAATATCTATCATGGAAACAAATAAGGAGTTGATAAAAAATGTCAATGATTTGATTGAAAAGGTGGATAATATGAAAAAGCAGGACAAGATGGATCTAAGCTCTGATCAGGATCTTTCCATTGCTATTATGAATTTGGTGAGCATTGAAGAGCATTTTTTCTTTACCGGAGCTAAACTCAATAAGCCTGAATATTTTGATTTGCTTCAAGAAGTAAGAAAAATGAGAGGCGACCTTTTGCGAAAAATTATCAAGGATTATGAAGGCGAAGTCTGGTGTATTTCCAAACACTTATTGGCGGCCTCCATGAGGCTGATGGAGGTGGGAACCAAACAGCAGGGAATGGGGAAGAAAGAAGAGGCTCGGGAATTGTTTCAGAAAGCCTATGATCTTTATTCTTTGTTTTGGGCGGTCAATATGAAAATCATTAAGACTGATGATATCAAAAAAATCGATGAAGACGCGGTAAATGTTCATGATAAAAAAGAAGAAGCCGTGAAGATGGCTTCTGATAACAAACCCGCTCAAGTCAAAGATGAAAACAAGCCTGTGAAATCCAGTTTCTTAGGGAAAATGGGAGAATTAGTGAGAAAAGCGATTGATTGTTGCATTGAATAAAATATGAAACAAGAGAAAGGGTCGAACTCTTGTTGATTGTAATAAAAATTAAAATAAAAAAATTATCATGTCTAAAAAAGCAATTATTCTGACGGTTCTATCTGTCCTTCTTTTGGTATTAGCCATATTTGGCCTTCAAAAAGCCAAAATAAACAGCCTTTCTACCAACACGTCCATTCCGTCGGTGGTTAAGATGCCAAAAGAAGCTTTGGCCAAGCCGACTGGAAACGTGGGTGATACGGTGGATGCCATAATTAATGAATCAACAGAAGAAAAATCATTGCTCTTGGCGGAAGACGAAGTCGCTAAAAACGCTGTCAGCGACAAGCAAGAGGCAGATGATTTGTCAAAATCATATGATGAAAATGAATTTTAAGGTTATCGCCCTAATATTGGGCGTAATTTTGGTCAGTGGATTTTTTTATCAGAGATCATCGGCCAAAGTGGGCAGTGGTCCAGAGGATAAAAAAGCCATAATGGAGAAAAGAGAGGGAATAATAGAACAAAAAAAGGCAGAACGGCAGGCGGCAATGCAGGAAAAATTTTGTGAAAGGCTTTCAAGCCTATCTTCCAAAATGGGGGAAAGGATGGATGCCAAAGAAGAGAAATTTCAGAATCGAGAGGAAGAGTCTTTCAGAAATTGGGATCAAAAGAGAAGCGATCGCGATGCTAAGCTTGAGGAATTCAGATTGAGACGGGAAGAAAATTGGGAAAAGCATTTTGCGGCTCTTGAGAATAAAGCTCAGACTGACGAGCAAAAAGAAGCGGTAGCTGATTTTAAGGCGGCGGTGCTGAAAGCTGTCGAAACCAGAAAAACTGCTGTTGACGCAGCCATTGAAACTTTCAGGACCGGTGCAGACAAGTTGATTGAAACCAGAAAGTCAGGATTGAAAACGGCAGCTGAAAGCTTTGTGGCAGCACAAGAGGCGGCCCTTGATGAAGCCAAGGCCAGCTGTGAAAGCGGCACTGACCCCAAGACGGTAAGGACAAATCTTCATTCTGCTCTCAAGGCAGCTAGGGATAAATTCAATGCGGAAAGGCAGGCTGTTGAAAAAGTAGGCACTTCCATGCAGACTCTGGTTAATGCCAGGCAACAGGCTTTTGAAAAAGCGCTGAGCGATTTTAAATCAGCTATGGAAAAAGCCAGGGCCGATCTTTTGAAAGCTTTTCCGGCAGAAGAAACAGAGGAAACGGAAACCGAATAAACTCCAAGGATCATTTTTTCTGAAAAATCCACCCCGTTCAGGCGAGGTGGATTTTATTTTAAAGAAAAGGTAAAATAAGGGCAATAATAAATTAAAGGCAATTATTATGGAAAAATTAAACTTAGCCATCATCTTTGGCGGGCAATCGGGAGAGCATGAAGTTTCATTAAAATCAGCCAATCAAGTAATGAGCGCCATAAGCAAAGAAAAATATAATATTATTCCCATTGCCATAACTAAAGGCGGCAATTGGCTCATTGGTGAAAAAGGAAAACAATATATGGATGAAAATCTGCCGCTGGCACAAACAGAGGGCGGAGTGAGTCATGAGCAATCGCAAAAATTAGTGGGTGCGGTTGAAAATAATAATTTTAATTTTATCCAAGGCGGCGCCGATAAAAAAATTGATTTGGTTTTGCCAATTGTCCATGGGCAATATGTAGAAGATGGAAAACTTCAGGGAATGCTGGAAATGATCGGAATTCCCTATGTTTTTTCCGGAACGCTTGCGAGCTCTTTGGCGATGAACAAGCATAAAACAAAACTGATAGCTAAAAGCGTTGGAATAAAAATTGCCAAGGAAGTAATGGTCGCTAAGGGGAAAAAACATAATTCAGATAAAATTATCAGTAAGCTAAACCTGCCAATTGTTATCAAGCCGGTTGAGTCGGGATCATCAGTTGGAATAAATATTGCCAAAAACAAGGAAGAATTGGAAGCGGGAATTCAAAAAGCATTGGAATACGGATCAGAAGTTTTACTTGAACAATTTATAAAAGGCCGAGAACTGACAGTGGCGGTTATGGGAAACAAAAGTCCTAAAGCGCTACCGGTGATTGAAATTATTCCCAAAATTTCCAGCTTCTATAATTATGATGCTAAGTATCAAGATGGTGGAAGCGAGCATATTTGTCCGGCCGAGATTACCGATGACACAAGAAAAAAGGTGCAAAAATATGCCGTAAAAATTTTCAAAGCCATAGGTTGTCGGGATTTGGCGCGGGCGGATTTTATTTTTTCCGAAAATGATAGCAAGTTATATTTCTTGGAAATAAATACTATTCCCGGTATGACGGCAACTAGCCTTGCTCCCCAAGCGGCCAAAGCAGTCGGGATGGAATTTCCTGATTTTCTTGATAAATTGATCAAGGAGGCCCTGGGGAGAAAAAAATAAAAATTATCTTTCAAATCTTAAAGCCAAAAAAGCGCTCTCAGACAGGGGCGTTTTTTTGCGGAAAAAACTTTGACAAATGGCGCTAAAAATGCTACAGTGGTTTGTTAAATAGTAATTGCTAAAAAAATGACTAATTCAAGCCAAAATATGACCAGTTTTAAGTCAAAGCTCAAATTTGTGATTTTTGCTTTGGCTTTATCAGTTGTAATTTTCCCGCTTTTTACCTTTTCCAGTCACAGCAATGATCTTTATGTCGATGACAGCGCTTCTGGTAGCCAAGACGGATCCAAAAAACATCCGTATAAGACTATTGAAGACGCTATGGATAAGGCGACATCCGGAACAGAAATTCATGTTTCCCGTGGGGAATACGAAGAAAATGTAGAAATTAAAAAGGGAGTGTCTCTGTCCGGAGCTAATAAGGAAAACACTGTTATAAAAGCCGATCATGAAAATGAAGATGCGGTTATCATGAAAAATAAAAGCAAAATATATGGCTTTACCGTAAAAGACGGTCGAAATGGAATCAGGGTGGAAGATGATGCCAAGGTTACCATCACTAGCTGTATTATAAAAGACAATCGCAGGGATGGAGTCAGTTTGGAAAAAGCTGATGTCCGTGATTCTCGGGAAGCGACTATATCTAACAGCGAAATTAGAGATAATGGGAAAGCTGGAATTTTTTCTGAAAGAAGAAAACTTAATATAACGGAAAATGAAATAAAAAATAATGGCAGTGACGGGATAGATATTTTGGCCGGATCCAATGCTTGGATCAATAATAATACTGTCCGGGAAAACCGAGGCAGCGGAATGAAGCTGGCCGTTGACGGATCAAGCGTTTGGACTAAAAGAAATTTAATCAGAGAAAACAGAAGAGAAGGAATGGAAATTTCTTTTAGCGGAGGAAATGGCCGAGTGAATGTCGATCGGTCTAAAATTGTAGAAAACGGTCATTACGCTGTGGCCAGAATTCAAAAAGGAAATTTTGCCAACAGTTTCAATCTTTGGAATGAAAAGCTGACTTTTAATTCCGGAAACAGCATATGGGGAAACAAATTCGGCCAAATTTCTTCCATTATATATCAGTAAAATTGCATAAATATACTTTCAAAAAAACGCTCCTCAATGGAGTGTTTTTTTGTTTTTTTAAAAATGTTAAAATAGGCTTATGGATAAAATATTTTTCTTCAAATACATGCCTTTTTTTTTGAATCCCATCGCTTTTGAAATCGGTCCTTTTTCCGTTACCTGGTATTCTCTTATGTATCTGGTGGGTTTTTGGGTAGTTTACTCTTTAATAAAATACCGAATCAGGAAAGGGGAAGGGGATATTATAAAGACAAGCCAGCTATTTGATTTTTTGATTTTTGTTTTCTTGGGCCTTATCGCCGGAGCGCGTTTGGGGGAGGTTTTCCTATATGATCCCGAATATTATTTTTCCAATCCAGTAAGAATTATTTCTCCTTTTGATCCGGTAACTAAGGAATTTATCGGAATATATGGGATGAGTTATCATGGAGGCTTGGTCGGCGCTCTTCTTGCCGGTTGGATTTTTGCTAAAAAAAGAAATATTAATTTTTGGTCTTTGGTTAATTTTATCACGCCAGCCGTTCCGGCCGGTTATTTTTTTGGTCGACTTGGCAATTTTATAAACAGTGAACTGTGGGGCAGAGAAACTAAAATGCCCTGGGGTATGTATTTTCCAGGTGATGATTTGGGTCTTCTTCGTCATCCTTCCCAGCTCTATGAGGCTTTTTTTGAAGGCTTGGTTTTATTCTTTCTTCTCTGGCCGCTAAGAAACAAGGAAAATATCAAAGATAAAATATTACTCTTATACCTTCTGGGCTATGCCCTTTTTCGTTTTTTTATTGAATTTTTCCGAGAACCGGAAGAGCCGACCGGGATGCTTCTTGGCTATTTTACCTTGGGGCAAATTCTCAGTTTTTTTATGGCGGCTTTTGCTATTTTCATTATCTTGAAAAAGAGGAAAAAAAAGAGTATAATATAGAAAGAAAATAAAATAAAAAACAATTAATGTTTGCAGCAATTCAGGGGAGGGTTATTCCTATGGATGGTTTTTGCATCAAAAAAACCAGAAGAGTAAATTCTGACCTTCCATTAGCCAAATTTATCAGAGAGAAAAAAAATTCATCTATCTTGTTTTCCCGAAATGGGAGGACAAGGGATTTTTTGTCTTCTCATCCCCAACCTTATTTTTACCAACATGAAATCGGCAGACTAAGAAGAGGAACAATGGCAAAAAATACAATTCGATCGATAGATAGTCTTCAAGCCGGTTTATCCATCAGGCCTTCCTATAAAAAGGCCAATTGGGTATATCAAAGAAAAGAAGCGGACGAAATATTTTTATCCATCAAGGAAAGGTATTCGGACACAAAAAATTATATCAATGATTTTTTCAGCAATTCCGTCCAGGGAGTTTCCGCGGTTAGGATGTGGAACATTTCTGTTGTCGGATCACTCATTTTCGGGATGTTTTTGATGACAATGATTTATAGATATCTCGGGCAAAATGCTTCAGCCAGGGCCAAGGAAATAGCTAATCCTACCCAAAATAGTCTGGTTTTGGGAGCGGAGGATATAAAAAACCCGGATATTGAAAATGAAATAGATGTGGATATCACAGAACAGCTGATAAAAGAATATGCTCGCGAAGAAAAAAAAGAAATGGAAAAAAAGGAAAAAAGTCAAAAAGATATGGAGAATAAAATGCGGGAAATGGTAAAGGGTTATCCGATAGAAGAAATGATCCCTTACATTGCCAAAAAGGACAGGGTGGTAGCTTCTTTTCTCATCGGTATCGCCAAAAAAGAAAGTGATTGGGGAAAGCACGTGCCAGTTTATCAAGGAAAGGATTGTTATAATTATTGGGGTTTTAGGGCTAAACGGGAAAAAATGGGCACGGGCGGTCATACCTGTTTTGACAGTCCGAAAGATGCGGTAGACTCAGTAGCCAAAAGAATAGAGTTTTTGGTTTCCAGTGAAAAATTGAACACGCCTGCCAAAATGGTGGTCTGGAAATGCGGTTATGATTGTTCTTGGGACAACCCCAAGGCTGTCAAAAAATGGATATCGGACGTAGACACATATTTTAGAAAATTTGATTCTATCGCTAAAGGCGAAAATAAGAAAAATAAGAAATAACGGGCACATTGACAGAAATGACCTATTTTGCTAGTATTATCAGGTGTCAAATATCCCTTGCCGCTTTTGGGCTATATTAAGCCAAAAAAGCCTTAAAAAAGCTAATTTGGACCAATTTAAAGCCTAAAAGCCGTGGGGGATATATTAATTAAAAGTGAAGAATTGCCTAAAAATCGGGCAAATACCGCAAGTCGAAGCGGCCTGCAATAAGAAAGAAGAGCGCCAAAAGGCGAATTTGCAGGGAAACAATCTAAAATAAGGGCTATCCAGCCTTTCTGGCCACTGGCCGAAATCAGAAACCGGAAATCACGAATTTGGAAGAGAAATCGGAAATAAAAAAAGAACCGGAAGATTGGACAAAACCTAATGAAGGATTATTTCCTGAGAATGATCCGACGCCATGTCGGATCGAATCTGATCGATTGGAGGAACAGATTTAAGGGGGTAGGGACGAAAAAAAGAAATATATTGATCATTATTGTTCTCTTGCTATGCACGAGGCTATTTTTTTACGCCTTTTTTGATAATTTCGCTCAAGCGGAAAAACCGATGAAAATTGACAATGTGGATGAAGAAATTATTGATCCAATGAACAAAATCAAAAAAGAAGACAGCCAGGAAGATAAAAAAAACAAGGCTAAACTTTGCTTTTCTGATAAAAAATTAGGAAAAAAAGATATATATAAACCGGAAGAAAAAATGCGGGAAGAGGAATATCGGGAAATGGTAAAAGGTTATCCTTTGGAAGAAATGGTGCCATTTATCGCCAGAAAGGATGAAAAGACAGCCGCCTTTCTTATCGGTATCGCCAAAAAAGAAAGTGACTGGGGAAAGCACGCTCCGCGAAAAGGTGACCGAAGTTGCTATAATTATTGGGGCTATAAGGGAAGTTATAATCTGGTCCAGGGTTATTCCTGTTTCGATTCTCCGGAACATGCCATTGAAATAGTTGGAGGGAAAATAGACAGTCTGATAAATAAAAATATTGACACGCCTGAAAGAATGGTGGTTTGGAAATGCGGATCAAGCTGTGCCGGCCATAGTCCGGAATCAGTCAGAAGTTGGATAGGCGCGGTAAGGACTTATTGGCAAAGGATACTTTCTTAAATTTTTAAAATTGGCTGATAATCCGCAGTGCCATTGCTATTAAATAGCTATTTGTGCCAGCTTGAAAGGGCTGGCTTTTTATAAAATAAAAGACTTGCCGGTTTTTCAGGCAAGCCCCGTGGGTGGTTTTCAATTGAGAAGAGTTCCCGGAGGAGCGCAGTCTGTTATCTCCATAATGGTCAGTATATTGTGATTTTTGTCTATGACTAGATAAGCATCGACTATGGTCTGGATACAAAGCAACCAAAAATTTACTTTTCGAAGAGCGTCCTGGAAGGCTTCATGACATTTTTTGTCTATTCGGATAGTAGCGGAAAAATCAAAAAAAATTTCCTTGACGATTTCTGTTTTGTTTTTTTCGTTGAAAATGATGCCGGCTTTTATGTGATCGCCATAAATAATATAGGCGAACATTCCATTTTCCAGTAGCTCTACTTCCAAGAAAATCTTGCTATTGTAAGCTAATTGTTCTCCGAGCGGTTCTCTGATATGGCCAAGATTGAAAGATATGCATGGCACTTTTCTGCCATTCTCTCCGTTTTGAGAGAAATCAAAAAAACCGATAGTGAATGAGACTTCCTTTGTTTCTGCAAAGATATCTGAAAAATTCATACATCCCTCCTTATAGTAGAAACAAGCCTTTTTTAATGAGCTAAATATAATGTTAATGACAGATAAAAAAAGAACCCCTGCTGGTTGGAGATTTTTCAAGAAAAACCAGCAAGGGGTGGTATGGACGATCGTTACGTCCTGTTGATGCCTCTGGGAAGACCTAGTTAGTCATCCCGCCTCTTGGCCGCCACTCGGTCATCATTCGTTCTTCTTCTTTCTTAGTGTCAACGCAATCATAAGCTCTCTCCTTCTTCGCCGTTCGGTGGGAGAAACTCCCATTATCGGAAAAGACTCTCAACGCTTAAATAATAGCAAATTTTTTCATGGATTGTCAATAAAATTTCTTTTAAACTTGGTTAAAAAGCTTCCAAAAAAAACGGGAGAGTCCGGCTGTTTGCCGTTCTCTCCCTGAGGCGCGCGCCATCAATATTTTTTTAGAATTACACATTTTGTAAGCTCGTTGATGGCTGCGAGCTTGAAGAATGAGAAGATCGCTTCTTATCGGGCTTTCAACGTTAGTTTTTATCTGATCTTGGCCTTGGGCCGCGCGCCTTTTATGATCAGCGACAACACGACGGAGCCCCGGATAAAGGCGATGCAAGGAAATATTAAAATGAAAACCGGACAATGTCAAAGCAATTTTTTCGTTTTAATGACAAGGAAGCGTTGTTTATTGTATAATGATAAAAGAATAAACATCAAAAATAAAAACAGATATGAATTGGCTGACTATTACTGCGGTCGCATATTTTCTTTTAGCTTTGGAAGTAGTTTTGAATAAATTTCTTCTTTCTTCCAAGCGCATTTCCCATCCGGTAATCTATGCTTTTTATGCCGGAGCAACCGGACTTTTTGCTCTGGTGTTTTTGCCTTTCGGTTTTCATTGGATAGGATTTTCTGATATTCTTCTCCGTTTTTTGGGCGGCATTGTTTTTATCTACGGAATGCTGGCATTTTTTTCGGCGCTTGATAAGGGGGAGGCTAGTCGCGTAACGCCAGTAGTGGGGGCGGTTGTGCCGATAATCATCTTTTTTCTTTCCATGATTTTTTTGGGGGAACGTTTAAACTTTCAGGAAATTAGCGGTCTTCTGGCGCTTGTTACAGGAGGCTTATGGATTTCCTATGATTTTGGCGCCAAGAAAAAATTTCAGTTATTTTCTGGTTTTTATTGGTCCGTCTTGGCCGGAATTCTTTTGGCTGTTTCAGCGACAACATTTAAAAATTTCTATACCCATGACAATTTTTTAAATGTTTATATTTGGACCAGAATGGGTGCTTTTTTGGGAGTGTTGATTTTTTTTCTCGTTCCGGGGTGGAGAAAAATTATTTTATCGTCCCTTTCTAAGTTTAAAAAACCCGGATCTGACAACAAAAGATCGGGAATTTTGTTTATTTTGGCAAGATCTCTGGGCGGCGGCGGTTCAATCCTCAAAGAAAAAGCTACTTCCTTGACGCTGGCCAGTGTTACTTTGGTTAACGCCCTGGTTTCTTTGGAATATGTTTTTGTTTTTGCTCTGGGTGTTCTTTTTTCTTTTTGGTTGCCGGGTGTTTTTATGGAAAAGAAAGATTGGAAAAGCGTGGGGCAAAAAATCATAGCTATATGCATAATAACCGTCGGCTTTATGCTAATTTCGGAAAACAAATAAAGTCATGAAAATAATCAAAAAAATCGTTCCCCGAATCCTGTTGGTTTTTTTAATTGCCATTGTCGCTCTTTTGATTTTTTTTAACTGGCCGACCAAAAGGGAAAACGAGAATGTTAAATTTGGCATCACTTTTTCTGCCCGTTATGCCAATGATATCCATCTTGATTGGAAAAAAGTTTATCTAGTCATCCTTGACGATTTAGGGGCGAAAAAAATACGCCTTCCGATTTATTGGGATTTAACGGAAAAAACTTCCGGGGAATATGATTTTTCCGATATTGATTGGCAGCTTGATGAAGCCCAAAAAAGAAACGCAGAAGTTATTCTGGTCATTGGCCAAAAAGTGCCTCGCTGGCCGGAATGTGCCATTCCCTTGTGGCTTAAAGATGACGATGAAAAAAGGAAGGAAAGTTTGTTGAAATTTTTGGGCGTAATTGTGGAAAGATATAAGGATAATGAAACAATAAAATATTGGCAAGTAGAAAACGAACCTTTTTTGCCTTTCGGAATATGTCCGGATCTGGATGTGGACTTTTTGGATAAAGAGATAGCCAAAGTCCGGTCGATTGATCAATCAAAAAAAATAATCATTACGGACAGCGGCGAACTGAGCCTCTGGGTGCGGGCGGCCAAACGAGCTGATGTTTTTGGCACCACAATGTATCGCACCATTTGGAAGAAAGGTCTTGGCTATTTTGACTATCCGATCGGACCGAGATTTTTTCAATTTAAATATTTTTTAAATAAAAAAATTGCCAAACAGGATAAAATTATGGTCATTGAACTTCAAGGCGAGCCGTGGATTTCCGGCTATACGACAAGCGAGCCGCTTTCCGAACAATTCAAATCCATGAATGCCGAGAAATTAAAAGATAATGTGGCGTTCGCCAGAAGAGTCGGTTTTCCCGAAGTTTATCTCTGGGGCGTGGAATGGTGGTATTGGCTGAAAATGGAGCAAGGCCACAGTGAACTCTGGGAAGAGGCCAAAAGTTTGTTTAATGAAGGAAAATAAAATATAATAAAGAGGTAAAACAAATTTTTTTATGGAGCGAGTTAAAAAACACATAGGCGTTCATCATATAAGTTCCTGGAAAGCATTTCTAATGGTGCTTTTTGTAATTTTAGCCGGTGTTTTAGGCATAGCTTATACCATTCAAGCTTATCCGGAAATTTTCAAAACCGATATTGCTTTGGAAAAAAATAATAATATTTCTCCGACCGAAACAATTGTTGTCAATTTTTCCCAGCCGGTGCTGAATGAAAGTTATGAATCAGGAATAAGGATATCTCCTTCCGTGGAAACAAAAGTAAGCTGGGATTCAACCAAGAAGAAAATGTTTATAATTCCTTTGGCTTTTTGGCGTCCGGAAACCAATTACAAGATATCTCTTCCGGAAGGAAGAAACGCTCTTTTGGGAAAAATAGAAAAGACGGAGTTGGAATTTTCGACCGCCAACTTTCCCAAGGTTAATAAGATTCATCCGGTCGATGGGGCGGAAAATGTTCTGATAGGTTTGGAAGATCCGGTAGTCTTGGATTTTGATAGATCCACTGAAGGATTTTTTCTGAAGTTTGTCATCAGCCCTTCCAGCGGCATGGCTTATCAAAATAATCAGGAAAAAACCCAGTTTAAACTTTTGCCGAAGGAAAAAGTAAAAGACGGAGAAACTTATGAAATCAAGGTCTATGCTAAATATGTCAAGGATACGGATGATGGCTACAAAGAAATATTTCGAAGTTCATTTGAAACCGTGGCGCCTCCTCCCAGCGCTTGGGATAAGGATTTTGGCAAAAGAATAGAACAGGCAAAAAAATATACCAAAGCCCAGCTAGAAACGGGAAAATATATCGATATCAATCTGGAAAGTCAGATACTTTCCATTTTTGAAGAAGGGAAAATACTGGGTGCTTATATTATTTCCACGGGAAAAAGAGGTATGGATACTCCCAAGGGAAAATTTGAAATAATGAGCAAGAGGCAGCGTCCTTGGTCTAAGAAATATTCTCTTTATATGCCTTGGTTTATGCAGTTTACCTCTGAAGGTCATGGCATTCATGAGCTTCCAGAATGGCCAGGCGGGTATAAAGAAGGGGCCAATCATTTGGGTATTCCTGTTTCTCATGGTTGCGTCAGATTGGGAGTCGGACCGGCTAAAGATGTTTATGCTTGGTCAGATGTGGGGACGCCGGTGGTCATTCATTAGGCGCAATTGTTTATTAGTGTCGGAACATATTAGCATTTGGCATCCTTGCGGGCGGTAGATGTTAAAAAGAGAATGTGGTAAAATGCTAAGATGAAAAATAAGCCTTTTATCTTCTTGAAATATCACCTTCCTGCCGTTTTGTGGGCTGGCGTCATTTTTTATTTTTCCAACGTGCCGGACCTGAAAGTTGGAGCGGAAAGCATAAGATGGGAAATTATTTGGAGAAAAGCGGCTCACACTGGAGAATATGCTGTTTTATTTTGGCTTCTATGGAGGCTTTTTTATTATGGTTACAGAAAGACATTAAAAAAGTCGCTGGCGATTTCCTTGATTGTTGTTTTTCTCTATTCCATTAGTGATGAATATCATCAGACACTTACTTTCGGAAGAACCGGAAAAATAATTGATGTTATCTTCGACCTGCTAAGCGCTTTTCTGACTTTGCAATTGATTATTTTTTATAAAGAAGATAAGGCTAGAAAAAAAATAATAGTGCCTATCTTTATTACTCTGATGCTGATCGTTAACATGGAATATGAAATGATAAGGGAAAGCGAAGGGGGGGATGGTGAAAAAATAGAAACGAATGTAAAAAAGGACTATTTTTTTGAAGAAAAAACAGAGCCGCCGAAGGCAGAAGAAAAAAAGGAAGAAGATATTTTTTTTGTTGAAGACGAAAAGAAAGAAGAAGCTTTGCCTTTAAAAATAAAAATAAATGTTCCCTTTACCACTCAGGCTCCTTTTGCCAATTGGGATGAATATCATGAAGAATCATGCGAGGAAGCATCAATTATTATGATTAAATATTATCTGGACGGAAAATCTTTGAACAAGGAAATAGCGGAGAAGGAAATTCAATCAATGATAAAGTTTCAGATTAAAAATTACGGGGATTACAAAGATACTTCCGCCAAAGAAAGCGAAAAGCTAGCCAAAGATTTTTACGGCATTGCCAATTTAAAAGTTGTTTATGATTTCAAAAAAGAAGATATTAAAAAATATCTGGCCCAAAAAAAGCCGATCATTGTTCCGGCAGCCGGCCGGCTTCTCGGAAATCCCAATTTTACTCCTCCTGGACCTCTGTATCATAACTTGGTCCTTGTTGGCTATGAAGGCGATATGATTATTACCAATGATCCTGGCACGAGAAAGGGGGAAGGGTATAGATATGATATAGATACTTTTTATGAGGCTATTCACGATTTTCCAGGCAATCCGGTCAATATAGAAAAGGGTCGGAAGGCGATGATAGTTTTGGAATAACGGCGTGTGCTATAATTAATATATAAAATAGCGATTCAAATAATGGCAAGCGTTTATTTTGAAATAAGAGTCGCTTAAAAAAATAGAAAGAGAGGTGAAAAATATGAATAAAAAAACGGCCGATATAATGGTAATGCTTTCTGTAGTAGCCGCTGTCATCTCTGCTTATGTTTCTTTTACTCAGAGTGATATTTTAAAGCTGGCTGGAACTCAATGGATTTTAATTGCTATAGTTCTTGGAATTTATGGCCTTTATATTAGAGAAAGATCTGCCTAATAATTCTCTAAAATTTAAATTGAAACCAATATGTCCAAAATCATTGTTGATATAGAAACGATAGGTTTTGATTTCGACAGTTTTGATAAAAAGAGCCAGGAATATCTTCTAAAATTCAGCGAAACCGAAGAGGATAAGCTGGAAACAAAAAACAGGTTGTCTCTCTATCCAATGTCCGGAGAAATTGTAACTATTGGAATGCTTAATCCCGATACTATGAAAGGCTGTGTTTTGTTTCAAAATAAAGGGATGAAAATGGAGAAAAAGGAAGAGAACGGCATTGTTTTTGAGACCGGAAATGAAAAGGAAATTTTAGAAAAATTTTGGGAAAGGGTAAAAACCTATAATCAGGTGATAACTTTCAATGGTCGGGGTTTTGACGGACCCTTTCTTGTTCTTCGCAGTTCCATTCATAAGATCAAAACAACGAAAAATTTGATGGGCTATCGGTATAATTATCGGGAACACTGCGATCTTTTGGATCAGCTTACTTTTTACGGGGCGATCAGGAAATATAATCTTGATTTTTATGCCAAGAGTTTTGGAATAAAAAGCTCAAAAGAAGAAGGCGTTGACGGATCAATGGTCGGTCAGATGTATAAAGAGGGGAAATATATGGAGGTGGCTGAATATTGCCTTCGCGATCTTTTGACCACCAAAGAAATTTTCGATTATTGGGATAAATATATTAGGTTTTAATGGATAGGATTTTAGAATAAGTGATATAATTGAAGTAGCTTTTAATTTTAAGAATATGACTCAAAAAATAGCGGTATTTGATATAGACGGAACAATATTTAGAAAAAATCTGGCTTTTGAGCTCATCAATGAGCTGGCCTGGATGAAAGTTTTTAAAAAGGAAGTCAGAAAAACCTTAACCGATCTTTACTCTCGCTGGCTTGATCATGAAGGCACTTATGAAGAATACAGAAAAGCCCTGGTTGCTATTTATTTTGAAAATTTAAAAGGTTGTCGCCAAGAGCAGATATTAAAAGCCAGTAAATTGGTAGTGCCTTTTTATAAAAACCGCACCTATATTTTTGCCATTCAACTGATTGAAAAATTAAGAAGAGAGGATTATAATATTATTGCTGTTTCCGGATCGCCGTCGGAAATAGTGGAGGAGTATAACAAATATCTCAAATTTGACGCCGTCTTCGGTTCGGTCTATGAAATAGACAGCGAAGGTTTTTATACCGGCAAGGCGATATTTGAGCCGACCATCCATAAGGGTCATGTGGTGAGGCAATATGTAACGGAAAATAATTTGAATTTCAAGGGATCTTACGGGATAGGAGATACGGAATCGGATGTTAAATTTTTGGAAATAGTGGAAAATCCCATCGCTTTTAATCCCAATTCTAATTTACATGCTATTGCCAAAAAAAGAGGTTGGCGAATTGTAGTAGAAAAAAAAGATGTAATTTATGATATAAAATAAATTTATGAACCCCTATGTTGTCTTGATAATAATTGTCGCAGTGTTTGTTTTTCTTATTTATCTTTTGATTGATTTTGCTTCTTCCAATGCCAATGCTTTTATGGACAAGTGGGCAAAAAAAACTTTATGGATTTGGTTGCCTTTTTATGGTTTATGGCGGCTGGTAAGGGAAGTGATTCTTAAGAAAAGAATAATAAAATGAGATGTAAAAACCCCCGCTGAAGCGGGGGTTTTTAAAAGAAATATTCAATGCAGGTTTTTATTTGACGTTTTCTATCAGTTTTTCAAATACTTTTGGATTTTCTACGGCCATTTGGGATAATACTTTTCTGTCAATTTCTACTTTCTTATCAGCCATAATTTTTATGAATGAACTGTATTTTAGACCCATCTCTCTCAGAGCAATGTTTAGCCTGGTTATCCAAAGGCTTCTGAATGTTCTTTTTTTGGCTCGCCTGTCGCGCAGGGCATATTTTCCAGCCTTAATAACAGCTTGCTTGGCTGTTCTGTAATGGGATTTTCTTTTCCAACGGTATCCTTTGGCGTCTTCCAGAAGATTATCTCTTCTTTTTTTAGCGGCCACTCCGCGTTTTACTCTAGTCATGGAATTAGTTTTTTTAGGTGTTAGCTTTCAGCTTCTAGTCTAGGTCCCTAAAAGCCGCAAGCTAAAAGCTAGAAGCTTTTAAGCATAAGGCATAGCCTTCAGAACATTTTTTTCGTCAGCTCTGAAAAGTCTGATGTCGCCCTTTTTGTTTCTTCCTTTTTGTCCGGTTTCCTTGGAATTGTAATGATTTTGTCCGGTGTTTCTTCTAGTTACTTTTTTTCTTTTTGTGATTTTTATTCTTTTTGACAGCGCCTTGTTTGTCTTCAATTTTGGCATAAAATTAAAACGAATAGCCATACTTTTTTGCGTCTTGGTTATTCGATGGTTATTAATTATTCCGGGGCGATTATCACATTAAATCCTCCTGGATATCTTTTTACTTCTTGCTCTATCTTATGTGGAACGGATATTGATCTTATAAAATTTTGCAGGTTCAGTCTGGCCAAGTCCTGATGAGCTTTTTCTCTTCCTCTCATGGTTATTTCCACTTTCACCTTGTTGCCCTTTTTGAGGAACTTTTCCGCCTGATTTTTCTTGAAATTCAGATCATGATCGTCGGTCCTTACGCCGATTCGTATTCCTTTTATATCAAATTTCTTTTGCTTGGCTTTACTCATACGTTCCTGGCGCGATTTTTGATATTGAAATTTTCCAAAATCCATAATTCGGCAAACCGGCGGATTGGCCTTTGGCGCCACCTCAACAAGATCCAGAGATTTTTCTCGGGCTATTTGCAGGGCGTCCCAAGGAGTCATTACGCCCAATTGATTTCCTTCGTCGTCAACTACCCTTATTTCTCGAGCTCGTATGAATTCATTTATTCTGGCTAGAGGCTCTTTCTTAACGAAAGGCCTTCTTTGAAATGTTCGTCTGATAACTTTTGTGTTAATTTATTAAATATATAATTGTTCAATTGTTTTTTTAAAAATTTTCTTCCTGATCCAGATTTAAGGAATTTTTCCCGTTTCTTTGCATCTAATTTATTTAGGTAAGCCTCATAGTAAATTAATTTCTATGGTCTTTTCTTTCTGGTAGCTATATTCTCTCCTTTATTATGGCTAATAAATCTCTTCTTCAGATCTTCACTATATCCAATATACTAGCTGTTGTCTATGGAGCTTTCTAATAAATAAGTATAAAACATTTTTATTTGGTGCCGCGTAAAGAAATTTGCTAAAGCAAATTTCCACGCGGCTACCACGTGATGAAATTTTTTCAGAAAAAATTTCATTTTACGTGGTGGAGATGGCGAGAATTGAACTCGCGTCCAAAATTATTCTTCCAAAATAATCTACAAGTTTAGCTTATCTGTTTGTTCAATTAAAGATAATAAATAAGCAAAATCACTTTAATTTATTTCTGATATAATTTTACTAATATTACTCAGAAAAAACAATATTAGCTATTCTGATGTTTGACACCAAGATCTGCCTATCAGAAGTCGGCAGTTTGATGGCTAAAGCTATGTTTAAGCTAAAGCAGGAGCGAAAGACGGTGCAAAAGCTTGCGCAATTGCTGTCTTTGCCTTTGTTATGAAGTTTGCACTTATAACTTTGATAAAAATTTTAACGGGTCATTATCATTCCCGACTTGCCTATTTTAAAAGTACAACCTGTCGAAACCAAACATCCCCTAAATCAGCATTGGGTGTTCTAAAGACAATAAATCCATATTTTATTTATTGTTTACCGAACACTAATTCTTATTTCCCAGAAAGGCTCGTCTTATGCCTCTTTCATCTTCTCTCTTCTTGATTTTCTCTCTCTTGTCATATTCCTTTTTTCCTTTTCCTAAGCCGAATTCCAGCTTAATAAGTCGCTTTTTAGTATATACCCGGATAGGCACTAATGTCAAGCCCTGAGTTCTGGCTTTGCCTATTAAATGTTTGATTTCTGATTTTTTTAGCAAAAGTTTTCTGGGATTTGTCGGATTATAATTGGCCACTTTCCCCGCATGCTTGTAAAGAGGGATATTGGCGTTTGTCAGATACAATTCATTTCCTTTTATGGTTACAAAACTTTCCTTCAAGCTGATATGTCCTGTTTTAATGGACTTTACTTCAAATCCGGCCAAAACCAAGCCGGCCTCGTATTTATCAAGTATTTGGTAGTCAAAATTAGCCCGTTTGTTGAAAGCAAGAGTAGCCATAGTCAAAGTTTATCAATTAATTGAGATTATGCAAAATAGAATCGCTTCCAAATAAAAAATACCCCGCAGGGCATCTTTTAATTTTTTTAGGCTCTGCCGACATATTCTCCCTTTTCCGTATTGATTATTATTTCATCGCCTTCTTTTATAAAAAGAGGAGTGCTGACCTTAAGGCCTGTTTCCAGGACCACTACCTTGCCTCCGGTGGAGGCGGTATTGCCCTTTATTCCAGGCGGAGCCTCCGTGACTTTAAGGGAAATTTTAATGGGCAATTCAACATTTATCGGATTGGAGTTAAAATTAAGAATCGTTATTTCCGTTCCTTCTTTTAGATAATTTATTGTTTCACCCAAAACGGCGGAAGACAGAGAAAACTGTTCATAACTTTCCGTATCCATAAAATAATATTCCGTTCCTTCCTTATAGGTGTATTGAGCTTTTGATTTGGAAATGTCAGCTTCTTCAACTTGTTCCGCACCCTGAAAAGTTTTTTCCAAAACTGTTCCGGTGGTTAAGTTTTTCAGCCTTGTCCGAAGAACCGATCCCGCTCTTCCCGTTTTGGAATGTTCCTGATAAAGCACGGTATAGGGAACGCCGCTCAAAATTATGTTCTTTCCTGTTTTTATTTCGTTTATTGATAGCATTGTTTAAAAAACAAATACACAATAACATCTTTTCATGTTATGTGATACGTGTTATGTGATTACTATTTTACTACAAAAGGAACCAGCGCCATAACGCGGGCTTTTTTGATAGCATTGGATAGAGTCCTTTGATGCTTGGCGCAAGTGCCGTGCCGCTTTGGCGGATAAATTTTTCCCTGGGAATTCATAAAACGGCGGATGAGATAGGCATCCTTGAAATCAATCTTGTCCATTTTGTTCTGGCAAAAATAGCAAAGTTTTTTTTCTTGTTGTACTTCCATTATTTTTCTCTAATTTATTATTAACAGATTAAATTTGCATATAGTCAGCAATAGTTAAAACGGCACGTCTTCTATTTTTACTTCTTCTTCCTCATCCAAGTTGATGGTGGGAATTTCTTCAGCCGGAGTTTCCTTAACAGAAGAGGCGGGAGCGGGGAAATTGTTATTGCTGGCCGGTCTTTGCGTGAAAGAACCGGTGCCGCCTTGAGCTCTTTGGCCCAATTGCATATTTTCGGCAATAACCTCGGTTACTCTTCTTTCCGTTCCATCCTTAGCGGTATATTTTCTGTTTTCAATTCTGCCTTCAATGAATGCTTCCTGTCCTTTAGTCAGATATTGTCCGGCAATTTCCGCCAGTCTTCCCCAAAGAATAACATTGTGAAATTCTGTTTTTTCCTGTCTCTGGCCGTTTTTATCTTTCCAAAATCGGTTGGTGGCCATAGAAATGGAGGCGACAGTCTGGCCGGAGGAAGTGTTTCTTATTTCCGGATCGCGTGTTAAGCGCCCGACAAGAAGAACTTTGTTGACATTCATTGATGTTATTATCTCGAATTATCTCTAATTTTTTCTCGAATCATCCCGAATTATTTCCGTTCGAGATTATTAGTGATTAAATTCGTGATTGATTAGTGATTAAATATTCAATATTTCTTCTAATTTTTTATCAATGTCATCTTCTTTGGAAATTTCCTTTTCTTTCTTTTGGGAAACTTCTGCTTCTTTTTCGATTTGTTTCTTTTCTTCTTTCTTCTCCGGCTTAGCTTCAGGAGAAGGGACGCTTTTTTGAGTAGCTTCGGCTATTCTTTCCTCTTTTGATTTTAATTCGGGAATCTCATCAGCTTTACTGATGATAAACCGAAGGATGTCCTGGTTTAGGTTGGTTTTTTTGCTGATATCCTTGATAGCTTCAGGATCTTCCAGAGAAAATCTCTGAGCTACATAAAGTCCGTGAGTCTCGTGTTTTATTTTATAAGCCAGTTTTCTTTTTTCTCTGGTTTCTTTCTCTTCAAAAACTCCACCGGAAGAAGTGACAATTTTTTTTATTTCTTCAATAATTTTTTCTGCTTCTGCTTCCCTGGAAGCGCCGATCAGATAGAATATTTCGTATCTCATAATTAATCGCGAAAGTAGAACTAATTGATAGCGAATAAAGGTAATTATTCGTTCCGATTAGCTTTATTTTCGATCTGTTTAGCAAATTATATAAAAACCGCCCAAGGAAAGCCTCCGATAGCGGATTATATCTTCCTATCCTCTGAGTGATTATAAGGCGGGAAGATTATGGGACTTTCTTTATTAAGGACAGTATAATATGTCTTTTCTGTTCAGTCAAGTTCCGCTTGATTTTTCCGATAGTCAGCGATAATATAAATGTAGTATTTTGACAAAAATTGCTAAATAAAAGCGAAATATAAATCCAATAAGAAAGGAGAAAAATACGATGCTTTATCAAGAAAAACCAGATGGTTTTTGCCCTGATATTGAAGCGGTGGGGTGCTTGGTGATTGTTGACAATGAAATATTGATGCTTCAGAGACCGCTTGATCATTCCTTGTATCCTAATCTCTGGGGTTTTCCTTCGGGCAAGATTGAAAAGGAAGAAGTGCCACTCAGAGCTATAATTCGTGAACTTTGGCAAGAAACAGGAATAAAAGCGAACGGCATCAGATTTTTGGGAAAAGTCTATATTGTTTTTCCCCAATTGAGTTTTCCATATCACATTTTTCGACTCGATCTTTTAGGAAAGCCGGAAATCGAAATTAATCCCGATGAACACGTTGGCGCCAAATTTGTTAATCCCCAGGACATCATTGAATTTCCACACAAATATATCGGGGATACTGACGCTTGCATCAAACAATTTTATAGGTAAGCAGAGACCAGGAGAAATCCTGGTTTATTTTTTTAAAACTTTTTTAGATTTTAAATTCAATCACATCGCCGTCTTGAACGATATATTCTTTTCCCTCCAATCTTAATTTGCCCGCTTCTCGGGCTTTTGACCAGGAACCGATTTTGAGAAGTTCATCCCACTGGATCACTTCCGCTCTGATAAATTTTTCCAGAAAATCAGTGTGGATGGCGGCGCCGGCCTGGGGAGCGGTGGAATTCTTTTTTATGGTCCAGGCGCGCGATTCATCTTCTCCCGTAGTAAGGAAAGTGATAAGGCCGAGAGTGTAATAAGCTTTTATTATAAGTTCGCTCAAGCTAGATCTGATGCCGAGCTCTTGTGCTTCAGCTTCTGTCATTTCCAAGAGCTCCTCTTCTATTTTGATATCCAGCTTCACCCCGTTGAATAGCGGCGGAGCCGCTACGCCTTTGGCGTATTCAACGGGGTTAACATGATTTTTACTTTCCAATTCAGCCGGCAATTCCTTGTTTATATCCGAAACATTATAAACATAAATAAAAGGCTTCATAGTGAGAAGTGAAAGCTCGCGGACTATAAGAAGGGTATTTTCTTCTTCCATATCCAATCTTACCTCATTAGCCAAGCGGCCTTCTTCCAGGATATTCTTAATTTTATTGATCACTTCCAATTGGATGTCGGATCCCTTCTTATTCCCACGCAGATCTTTTTCTATCCGTGCTCCTACTTTTTTGACAGTTTCAAGATCAGCCAGAATGAGTTCGGTGTTGATGACTTCAATATCACCCAGAGGATCGATCTGATTGTGCACGTGAATGATGTTGGGATTTTGAAATGCGCGGACAACTTGGACGATGGCGTCTACTTCGCGGATATTGGCCAGGAATTTATTGCCCAAGCCTTCGCCAGTGGAAGCGCCTTTGACCAGTCCGGCTATATCAACGAATTCAATGACCGCCGGAACAACTTTTTTGGATCTGGACATACTGGCCAGTTTTTCCAGCCGCTCGTCAGGCACCTTAACAATCCCGACATTCGGTTCGATAGTGCAAAAAGGATAATTATTAATATCCACCGGATTTTTGGTGAGAGCCTTAAAAAGGGTTGATTTCCCGACATTAGGCAGTCCGACGATTCCTATCTTCATTTTTTACGAATTACTAATTTAATACTAATATACGAATAGTAGTATAGTATAATGGTTTTATCAATATGATACTCAAACGCAACTTTTATAATCAAAATACGATAAGGGTCGCCAAAGAGCTTCTTGGCTGTTTTTTGGTACGGGAATACAGGGGGAAAATTATAAAAGCCATTATCACAGAAGTAGAGGCTTATCGCGGCGAACACGATCTAGCCAGTCACGCATCAAAAGGAAGAACTGACCGCACGGAAATTATGTACGGCCATCCGGGATATGCCTATATCTATATGATCTACGGGATGTATTTTATGTTAAATATCGTGACGGAAGAAAAAGATTTTCCGGCCGCAATCCTGATCCGCGCTATAAAAATTACAAATTCATCCTCCTCTGCCCGAGGGGAGGAATTGAAGGAGGGGAGAGAGATAAAAGGTCCGGGGAAAATGACAAAATTCTTGCATATCGATAAATCTTTAAATGGTCATGATCTGACTAAAAGAAAAAAGCTTTGGCTGGAATCTGCTGCTAATAAAAAGCGTCTAAAAATCATAAAATCCCCGCGGGTGGGGATTGATTATGCACGTCATTGCAAAAGTTGGCAGTGGAATTTCAAATTCGAAAATAAATCTTAATAAGTGGTATTTTGACGAAATTATTAATTGATAGGAGATTGTTAATTTGCCGGTTAGGCGAAAGCTATTGACAAATTTTTTATGGCATGATAGTTTAACTAGTCAATAAAAGTTCTTTAATGATACTTCAAAAAGAAGAAGGAGAGTTTTATGGATCCAAGGGGAGAACTAGAGAGGAAAAGAGGGGGATTGCCTTCGAGTATTTGTGAATCAATTGAGTCTTTTTGGGCGGATATGATGCCGGTGGAAAATTACAAACCCGAGTGGTTTAGCGCTTTCATTGCTTTTTGGGCCGCTTGCGGTCTAATAAGCGAAGAGGACATGCTTCATTCTGTATTCGTATACGAACAACTTTACCAAGAAGAATTTTCCATAAACTAAAACCGCCAAAGTAAAAAATACTGAGGCGGTTTTTTTCGTTTGTTTTATTGTCTGGTTTCTTTGACTTTTTCAAGAGCTAATCTGGCGTAAGCTTCCACAAACCTTTTTTCATCAAACGCCGGGCTCTGGTTAGCTAAAGCATTTTTCATTTTTCTTTGAAACTCCTGGCTGTGTAAGATTTCCATCGCTTTCATTTTTTTAGCTTCTACGACTTTTTGGTCAGCCCCGGGAGGCGTCAATTCTCCGATTTTTTCATAAATTTTGCTGACTAATGCGGCTATTTTATCCAAATTTTCCACAGAAGTCTCAGCCTCTCGCATAACTTTTTTGGGATCAGCCGTTTCCAATTCGGCGACTTCCCGGTCGCTTAATTCTGTGACTGGTATTTTATTTTCATCCGGCTTTTTTGTTGGAGGCATTTCAAAACCACGCATATGCTTTATCTTAATTTTTATACTTCTATTCTCTCATAACCTGTTTTTTATGTAAATACCGTCCGGGAGTGGAAAATAATCGGCTCATTTGCTATCATAAAACCATAAGTTTTTAAAAAAAATTATGGGAAAATCAATAAATCCGGCTATTTTCAAAGCTTATGATGTTCGGGGCATATATCCGGAGGAAATAGACGAAATGACAGTTTATAAGACAGCCAAGGCTTATTGCGAATATGTGAAGCCAAGGGAGGTCGTTATTGGATCAGACATCAGGCTTTCATCTCCGTCCTTAAAAAAGGCGGCAATAAAGGCCGTGACTGATCAGGGGATAAAAGTCATTGATGTGGGCGAAATTTCCACCGACATGCTGTATTTTTCCGTGGCCAATTACGGCTATTCCGGAGGATTTTCCATAACCGCTTCGCATAATCCAAAAGAATATAACGGTATGAAGTTTGTCCGGGAAAAGTCCCATCCCATTTCTTCCGATACCGGACTTTTTGAGATAAGGGATATGGCCGTAGAAATGGATCTGGATGAAAGTGTTTTGGAAGGGGAGGCGGACAATAATCTTATCGAGAAGAAAGAAATTCTTGACCAATATATTTTAAAAATAAAATCTTTTGCCGATTTTTCCAAATTCAAGAAGTTTAAAATTGTGGCCAATGCCAATTTTGGTTTGGCTGGAAAGGCGCTAGACGAGCTTGTGAAAGGAAGTGAAATGGAGATAGTGAAATTAAATTATGAACCGGATGGCAATTTTCCTAAAGGGCGGCCGGATCCCCTGATTCCTGAAAACCGGGAGGAAATTTCGAAATTAGTTGTGGAATCGGAGGCGGATTTCGGAGTAGCTTGGGATGCCGATGCCGACCGATGTTTCTTCTTTACGGAAAAAGGGGAATTTATCGAAGGTTATTTTATCACCGCTCTTTTGGGAAGTATATTTTTGGAAAGAAAACCGGGCGAAACTATCATCCATGATACAAGACTGACTTGGGCGATAGAGGATATTGTCAGGGAAAAAGGCGGGCGGGACGTTGCCACCAAGGCCGGCCATGCCTTCATCAAAGAAAGAATGAGAAAAGAAGATGCGGTATTTGGCGGAGAGATGAGCGCCCATTATTATTTCCGGAATTATTTTTATTGCGATAACGGTATGATTCCGCTGGTGATGATAATGGAGTTTCTTTCTTCTCAAGAAAAACCTTTTTCAGAAATTATGCGAGAAATGTTTTGGGGAAAATATTATGTTAGCGGGGAAATAAACAACCAAGTGGCTGAAGTGAAAGCGGTTATCGAAAAAGCCAAGGAAAAATATGCCCAGAGCGCAACGAATGTTGATGAAACAGATGGCGTTTCCATTGAATTTGAAAACTGGAGATTTAATCTTCGTGGTTCTAACACCGAACCGGTTATTCGGCTCAATGTCGAAGCTCGCTCCAAAGAGCTTATGGAAGAGAAAAGAGACGAATTGCTGAAAATCGTTAGAGAATAAAAAAAGAGGGAACCTGGGAGGTTCCCTGAACTTCTATCAATATTGAAAGCGAATGAGATTGGCTATTCTTTTGATGAGCGGCCAATTATCCCGAATCTGTCCGTGGGCGCTGGCAAGAGCAAGCGCCAAGGAGATTACCAGCAAAGCGGCGACTAATATAAGAGCCGAAGTATCTTCTATGTTTGAATATTTTAAATCAAACATAATAGCCCAACATACGACTGCTGAAGATTCGAAGCCCATTTTCCACCGGCCGAAATTATTGGCGCGAACCTTGGCACCCGAGAGAGAAACGACAGAGCCGACTGTCAAAAGAATAACTTCAATAATCCCAATAATAAGCATCATTTTGCAGATAAAACCGGCCAGTAGAAAGGGGATTGTTTCATAACTTCTATACATAAAGAAAAAGGCGGAGAGAATAAGAAACTTGTCCCTGATCTTATCAAGTGCCGATCCTAAAGCTGTGGATTGTCCGAAATGTTTAGCGGCCATTCCATCAAGCTTATCTGACAAAACAGCTCCGACCAAGAGGGCAAAAGTATAAAAGCTAGCTGTCTCATGCCATCTTAAGGTTGTCATTTTCCAAGTCAGGAAAAGACCAATCAGGGTGATAAGGTTGGCCAGCGTGGAATTTATCCAAATTTTCATACAAACCCAAACCGCAGTGGCCGACAGAATTCTCAAAGAACCTTGCAATATAAACATAACCCCTCCCTTTTTAAGATATATGTTTCTTATATTTTTATATAATAAACCCGATTTTCTTTTTGACTTCGTCTAATTTTGTTTTAGCAATTGGTCGGACTTTTTTGGCTCCTTCTAGTAATATTTCCAAAACTTTTTCGTCGGACAATTCGGCAATTTTTTTCTGGAAAGGCTTCAAGAATTCCACTACAATGTCAGCCAGGTCGGATTTGAATTCGGCGTATCCTTTGCCTTCATATTTCTTTTCAATTTCTTTGGCAGAAATATCTGAGAGCAGGGAATAGATATTGATAAGATTCATCAGTGCCGGCTTGTCATCCCGATATACTATTTCGCTACCAGAGTCAGTGACGGCTTTTTTAATTTTTCGTCTGACTGTTTCTTCATCATCGGTAAGGGCGATATAGTTATATTCCGAAGCGGCAGATTTACTCATCTTCTTGGTTGGATCGTCGAGTCCCATAATCCGCATCCCTTCTTTCTGTACATGGCCTTCAGGAATGACAAAAGTTTCTCCAAACTTATTATTAAAACGCTTAGCTAATATTCTTGTCAATTCGATATGTTGCAGCTGGTCTTCGCCAACCGGCACTAAATTAGTGTCATACAAAAGAATATCCGCTGCCATAAGAATAGGGTAATTAAAAATTCCCAAGGGGACGCTTTCAGATAAATCTTTATTTCCAGTGGCTAGTTCAGATTTGTCTTTAAATTGTGTCATGCGGGACAGCTCTCCCGTTTTTGCGATCGTGTTAAGAATCCAAGACAATTCAGCATGCTCGCTGACATGTGACTGAATAAAAAGAGAACATTTTGCTGGGTCAATTCCGGATGCCAGATAGATCTTAGCTACGTCCAATGTTTTTCTTTTTAACTCTTCCGGGTCTCGGGGAAGTGTTATAGCGTGCATATCGACTACGCAAAATATCGATTCAAACTCATCCTGAAGCTTTACCCAATTTTTTAGAGCTCCTAAGTAATTACCGATGTGAATTGTTCCTGACGGCGCTACGCCGGAGAAGATTCGTTTTTTCATTATAGTTTTCATTTTCCTCCCCTCCTCAGATGAGGAGGGGAATTAAAGGGGAGGAGTTGAAAAACTAAAAGTATTTTTCAATTTCCAAACAAACTCCCTTTAAATTATTATTAATGTCATTATTCCAAAACCTTAATACCTTATATCCCAATTTTTGAAAGTATGCCGTTCTTTCTTTGTCATACTTTTTATTGTTTTCTAGCGTATGTTGCCAACCATCAAGTTCAATTATCAGTTTCTTTTCCGGGCAGTAAAAATCGGCGATATACTTTCCGATAGAGTGTTGCCTTCTAAATTTATAACCAAATTGTTTTATCCTTAATCTTGACCAAAGAATTATTTCCTGTGCAGTCGGGTTGTTTCTTAATGTTTTTCTTGATTTTAATTTTTCTTTTATATCATGAACGGTTCTCATTTTTTCACCTCCCCTTTGTCCCTTCGGGACATTTCCCCTCATCTGAGGGGAAAGGGTATCGAATTAATTCCATCTTATCCTAGATTTTCAGAAACTACAAGCTATGCTAAAATATTCTCTGTGGCCACAGAGGCTATCTTTTTAATTTTTTTATTCTATGGAATACGCCGCAAAGCGGAGTGGCAAAGCCACTATTCCACGGGGTGAAATTCAAATAATTATGCGAAACATCCAGGAAGTGTATAACGAACTGCAGGAGAATAAAAAAGAGCAAAAAAGTATCAAGCGAGAATATAAAGATGCTCTTGCCAATGCCAATGAATACGAGGAAACAGTGGCAAAACTAAAAGAGTTGAAAGAAAAGAAAAAACAAATAGAAAATCTTGCTCAAGCGCGGCTGGGTGTCAGATGGGATGAATATGAGAAGTTGAAAGCTAAATCAACGGAACTGGACCAGATGATAACCGATATCGCCATGACTACTCTTATGGACGGAAAAACAGTGGAAATTAAGGATGAATTTAATAATGCTTACGAGCCGGTTTATAAAATAAGCTTCAGAAAGATTGTATAATTGATTGATTTACTTTTTCTTTCCGCAAGAAAAAGTAACAAAAAAAACTCTCTGCCCAAGTTCATTCACTAACAAATTTTCAGCTTTCTCGCTAAATTTACTAATCTCGCCAAGGCGAGACAAGATGAGTAAATTTTTAACGCTCGAAAGCCTTAATTTGTAGTAGCGTCTGAACTAGGCATAATTAAAGAATTAAGAAGAGCGAGATTAAATCTCGCTCTTCTTGAAGAATAATTTATACTTCAATAACCACCCCGGAATGACCACCCCGTAAAGTCGCCTTAACGGCGATAATGGGGCAAGTTGGTCTATACTTCAATAACTACTGGAAGAACCATCGGTCTTCTTTGAGTTTTAGTATAAAGGAATTGTCCTACTACTTCCCGGATATTGTTGCGGACATAATCCCAGTTGGCCGGTTCATTTGGCGTAGTCTTGGCGGCAATCACTTCTTCCACCTTTTTTTTAGTGGCGTTAACGAGATCAAAATTTTCTTTGACAAAAATAAATCCGCGGGAAGTTACCTGGGGCTTTCCGATGATCTTTTTAGTCTTGGCGTCAACGATGACGATAATCACAAACATTCCGTCTTTAGCCAAAACTTGTCGGTCGCGCAATACTATTTCACCGATATCGCCAACGCCCAAGCCATCCACCATCACATTGTTGAGCGGAACCTTTTCATTGGTGACTTTTCCATTTCCCCGGTAATCGAATTCAATTACCTTTCCATTTTCGCCGATAAGAATATTTTTCGGATCCATTCCGACGGAAACTCCCAATTCTCCGTGAAGTTTGAGCATAAAATAGTTTCCATGGATGGGAATCAAGAATTTGGGCCGAACCAAGTTAATCATCATTTTGAGATCTTCCTGGCGGGCGTGTCCTCCGGCATGGACATCCATCATTTTATAATTGATGACCTTGGCGTCTTTTCTGTAGATTGTATCCATAATGGATTGCACCGTTCTTTCATTTCCCGGAATAACCGAAGAAGAAAGAACGAAGGTGTCGTCTTTGTGGACTTTTACAAATCGATGCTCGCCATTGACTATTCGCATCAAAACAGCATTGGATTCTCCTTGCGCCCCGGTGCACATAATAACTACTTTGCCGTCCGGATATTCATTAACTTTGTTTATGGGAATAATTGTTCCTTTTCTTGCTTGGATGTATCCCAGGGTTCTGGCAATTTCCACGTTAGTTTTCATGGAATAACCGTCAACAGCTACTTTTCGGCCATGCTTTTCAGCGGCTGTGATGATAGACTGCAAACGGCTGATAAGAGCCGAAAAAGTGGCAATGATCAAACGGCCTTGGGTGCGTTCAAAGATTTCATCCAGTGTTTTGGCAATTTTTGACTCCGATAGGGAATAGCCGGGAGTTCGAGAATCAGTAGAGTCGGACATAAGGGCGAGGATATTTTCACTACCAAGCCGGGCAATTTTAGCGATGTCAGCCGGAGCGTCACTGATAGGAGAATGGTCAAATTTGAAATCGCCGGTATGGATGATTGTTCCAACGGGGGTAGAGATGGATAATCCCACCGCGTCCGGGATAGTGTGATTGACATGGAAGAATTCTATACTGAATGCCCCCAATCTTATTCGATCTATTTTTTTAACTGTGTGGATATTTAGAGATTTTTTGTCTTTATAATCATCCTGGCGCTTGACGACAATACCTCTGGTGAGCTCTGTCATGTAGATAGGCGGATTGCCCAAGCCTTCCATCAAATGGGGAATGGCGCCAATATGGTCATAATGTCCATGGGTGATAATCACTCCGCGGATATTTCTTTCCTTCCCCTTCAAATAGGTGATGTCAGGAATGAGATAATCTATTCCAGGCATGTCTTCGTCAGGAAACTGAAGTCCCATGTCGACAATAACAATGTCTTGACCATATTCAAAAATGGTCATGTTACGGCCCACTTCTTCCAGTCCTCCGAGAGGAATGATCCGCAAATTATTTTTAGAACCAAAATTGCGATTTTGGTTTTGCCTGCTTGTTTCTGCTGCGGGCATAAACTTTCCGGTTTGGCCGGATAAGGAAATGCCAGGAGAATTCACAGGCGAACTGTGTTTTTTAAACATAAATTTTATTTATTGTGTCGCTTGTTTTTAAAATTAAAAATAAGCAAAAAAGTGTTAATTAGTTAATTTAATTATAGTTGAAAAGAAAATTAAATTTTGAAATTTAAGCGAGTAACGCTTTCAGCTCTTCTACCATTTCTACGGGAGTAGGGTCTTGATTATAGGCCAGAGCCAAATGGTAAGAGGCCCAATCCCCGATAATCAAGGTAGAAAAAATAGTATTAAAAATGTTAGTGTCAGGCATATTAATAAGAGTGGTGCCTATTCCTTTTTTCTTCATCAGATCAGCTGTTATCTTCATTCTTCTTTTGTTTTGCGGATGATCTTTTTCGTCTACCAAAGTTATGACATGGAATTTCGCCTGAGGAAGAGTATAGCCGATCATTTCATTGTGATTAAGCTCCGGATAGAAATTCCAATAGGCCGGAGTCTTGGCGTTTTCGTTTATTTTGATTTTCCAGATCATGGCCAGTGATTTATATTTGGTGGAAGAAAAAATAATCGGGGTTTTGCCTTCCAGCTTCTTGGCGATCTTTTTTCCTTCTTTTTCAAGAGCCAAAATGTCCTTTTCTAAATTGGCGGCCAGTCTTACCAAATCTTTCGTCTTGTCTTCAATCATACCGGTGTTTACCAGAAGCTGGAACATTACGGAGAAGAAATATCCGGTGGCATAGCGGGGTTGGATACCGGATGGCAAAATGACGCAAGGTATATTGTTTTTCTGGCAAATTTCAGCCAGTTTTCCGCCAGTAGCAATGCCGACGCTGGGCAATTTGTGTTTCACCGCTTCCTTAAGCGATTCAATAGTCTCTTCAGTATTTCCGGAATAGGAAGCAAAAATATTCAGACAATTGTTATAAGCTTCGTGAGGCAGGGAATAAAACCGGTTCTGATATATGCCAAAACTTTTATTTTTTTTCGGATTGGCGTTATATAAAGCATTAAGGTAAATTCTCAATATGTTGGCTGGCAGTGATGAACCGCCCATTCCGGAAATTTCTACCGATTTAAAATTACCCTTAATTTTTACGTCTTTAGCCAATTCCAGTCCCACTTCAAATTGTTTGGGGAAATCAAGAATGACTTGGCGTAAATTATATTTATCCAGGTTTTGTTTATTTTTCATAAGATTGTTTGTTTTTGCTAATTACTAAAAATTTCCTATTTTTGAACCCTCTTTGTTTTTATATACCAATAATTGACGTTACAAAATCTTTTGGAAGGCAGAATTAAGGTTTTAATATCCAAGCCTTGGACGCTTTTGTTGACCGGGTAAATGTAGAGCGGGCTATAAAGGAAAATAGCCGAAGATTCTTTTTCCAATTCTTTCTGGAAATCAACATAACTTTCCGATCTTTTTTCTGTGTCAAATTCTATCCGGCCGTCTTCAATTAATTTATCCGTTTCAGAGCTTCCAAAAAGAGAAAGGTTTAATCCGGGATCTTTTTTCATTGAAGAATGCCAGAAGGAATACGGATCAGGGTCGGCTCCCATCACTTGGCCAAAAAGCAAAGCTTCATATTCTCGGGGACGGATATAGTTTTGTTGGACATCAGAAATGGAATAAGTGGAAATATTAACTTTTATTCCCGCTTTTTCCCATTGGCTTTTCAGAATTTCAGCCGTCTGCGCTAATTCATCCCAATCAGTGGTAACCAAGTTGAATTGAAGGGGCACTCCGTCTTTTGATCGGAAGCCGTCTTCTCCTTTGGTCCATTTATTTTTTTCCAGAGTTTCAATAGATTTTTCCAAATTAAAGCCTTTATGTTCTAGGTCTTCTTTGTAACCAATCATTCCCGGCAAAAACGGGGAATAAACCGGTTCGCCGTTTTTATCCAGCACCTTTTCGATAATTTCCTGCCTGTCAGTGGCGTAAGACAAGGCTTCCCTTACTTCATCATTGGCCAGGGCGACGCTTTTGTTTTGGTTTATGAAGACAGAAAAATATCTTGGAATGCGGAATTGATGGATAAGGGAACTTTTTTTATTTTTTATCTGGTTCAATTTCTGAGAGGACAAACTGTTTATGCCCATTATTTCTTTGCGGTTAAAAGCATCGAGTGCCTGGGCTTCGTCAATATAAAAATTGAAAGTGATTTTGGAAATATAGGGCTTTCCTTCAAAATAATTAGAGTTGGCGATTAATTTGTAGGATATGATATTGCCCTTGGAATCTTTCTGAAAAGAATTATATTTATACGGTCCGGTGCCGATAGGTTCCAGCTTCAATTCGTTTAAATGAAAGTTTTCCGGCTCTACCGCTTCCCAGATATGTTTAGGTAAAATTCCAAAAGTAAGGTTGTTTAAAAATCCGGCGTAAGGAGTTTTAATTCTAAAAATAATAGTGGAGTCATCAACCACTTCTGTTTCTATGCCTTGCCAGTTGGAACGAAGAGGTGATTTATAAGACGGATCAGAAATCAAATTAACGGTAAAAAGGATGTCGTTGGCTGTGAAAGGCTGTCCGTCATGCCAAGTAACATTTTTTTTCAGATGGAAAGTGTAGGCGGTTTTATCTTCGGAAATTTCGTAATTTTCCGCCAGATCGGAAATAATATTGCCGGCAGAATCATATTTTAGCAGTCCGCTATAAGCTAGCTGGACCAAATCAGCATCCACATCATTGGATTGGGAAAGAATGGGATTGATATAAACCGGCTGGCCGACTATTCCTTCAATATATTCTCCGCCATAGGCGGGAATGGACTTGGTCTTGGAAAAATAAAAAAGAGTTCCCCATGTGGCGGTGGAAGCGATAAATACTATCACTAAAAGGTAGAACAAGACCTTTTCCTTGAAATTAAGGGTTTTAGTTATTTTAGGCCATTCCTTGAGGGATGGCCATCGGTTTTTAGAAAAATTGCTAATAGATTTAGATACCTCGGCTGGATATAACCAAATTGGCTATAGCTAACCCGATAAATAAAGCTGATAAAATTACGGAAAAAACGACCAAAAATCTTTCAAAGCCTCTTCTTGTGTAATATCCGCCAAAATCTCCTCCAAAAGTCTGGGAAAGTCCAGCGCCTCTGCTTTGCATCAGAATGGAAACGATTAGCGCGATGGCGACTATAATTTCAGAAATGTTTATTACTTTTAGCATAACTTTATTTTTCTGATTCGCTCGGTTTATTAAATATCCTTAGGATTATATTGTTAGTGATACTGATTATTATTACCGCCCAAAAAGCTGACCAAAATCCGTCTATCTGAATGGTAGAAAGGAGGGAATCAACCACAAAAAGAAGGGCAATGTTTATGATTATGGAAAAAAGTCCAAGTGTCAAGAACACCAAGGGAAAAGAAAGAAGCTTTATTACCGGTCGAATAAGGGAGTTAATTATCCCCAAAACCATTCCGGCTACGGCTAAATCCCACCAGCTGCCAAAAAAGACAAGGCCTGGAATAAGTCTGTTGGCCAGCAGAATAGCGGCTGAATTAGCCAAAATATGGACAAAAATTCTTCCTAAGAAACTCATATCAATGTAGCATATTTTATGTTTAAAGTCAATTCTCGGATGCGCTTAATAAATAAAGGGAAAAACAAAAACCAGAAATCATCTATCTCTTTTTAACCAGTATTTCTTTTATTTTAAATACGCTTTTGCCGGAAATAATCATCTTTTTCTTCCTCTTTTTCTCCCTTTTCTCAGCTTTTATTTTTACCATAACTATGTTTTAATTATAATGCAATATTTAATAAATTCAAAATGCCGGATGTGAAGATTTTGGGCGATGGCCAAAACCCAAGTCCGGTGCTAAAAAAATGAAAATTGTTATCTTTGCCGGAGGTATTGGAACCAGAATGTGGCCTCTTTCCAGAACCAACTCTCCAAAACAGTTTGATACTATCTTCAACGGCAAATCCACGTTACAGCTGGCCTACGATCGGGTGGCGCCTGTTTTCGGGAAGGAAAATATACTGATTCAAACTACCAAAGCTTATCAAAAAATTATTGAGCGCCAGCTAAAAGATCTTCCCAAAAAGAATTTAATTTTGGAACCGGCCAGGCGCGATGTCGGTCCGGCGGTTTTTTTCGCTATACACAAACTTAAAGAAACGGGCTATGACGGTCCGATGGCTATTGTGTGGGCGGATCATTTGATGGATAGGGTCAATGAATTTACCGGGGCGCTGAAAATGGGCAAGAGATTGATAGAAAAAAATCCCAGTCGATTTGTTTTTATGGCAGAAAGGCCAAGATTTGCCAATAATAATCTGGGATGGATGAAAGTCGGGGAAAAAGCGGGCGAAATGGGAAAACGTGATTATTTTAGCTTCAAAGGCTGGAAATACAAACCGACTAAAATAGTTTGCGATAGGATGTATAAGTCGGGAGATTATTATTGGAATCCGGGATATTTCATCACTTCTGTTGATTTTCTCGACTGGTGCTATAAAAAACTGGCTCCGGAAATATATAGTTGCGTTACCGGTGGAAAATATGAAGAATGTCCGCGTATTTCTTTTGATAAAGCCATTATTGAAAAAGTGAACCTCAAAAGCGCTGTTATTTTGAAAACTAATATGGGCTGGAGCGATCCGGGCACTCTTTATGCTCTAAAGGAAGCCTTGGAAGAAAGCAGCGAATCCAATGTGACCAAAGGAACAGTGGTGACTTATGAAACTTCCGACAGTCTGGTTTATAATTTGGAAAAAGGAAAAGTGGTAACAACTGTCGGTCTCAAGGGCATGGTGGTAGTTAACACCGAAGATGCGGTTGTCATAGTTCATAAAGATAATGTGGTAAATATTTCCGACCTAGTCAAAGAAATGAAAGAGAGGAAAATGGATAAATTTTTATAAAACTTTCAAATAAAAACCCCCGCAAGATTTGAAATGGCAGTGTGCCTTCTTGGAGGGGGTTTGTTTTTTAACAGCGAGGCTCTTCATCTCCTTTGAGATTAAAATTATGTTCTTGGAAAAGTCGGGGCATCTGGACCATATTCCAAGCCATGGATTCCATGGTGGTGTCTATCCACTCAAGTTTCCGGTATCCCATGACTCGAAGGCCGATCTTGGCCAAAGATTTATTGAGGATACTCGGCTTGAAAATGCACCCGTAAGGAGGAATAAGAAAGCCCATCTGCATCATTCCCCACATAAAAGAGGAATAGGCAAGAGAAGCTCCTTCTGAATCCTGAGAAAAAATCATGCCCAGGGGTTTTCCGCTAAAGGGATCTTTTCCTTTCTTTTTCTTTATTTCTTCCGAGTTGTTTTCTACGCAGGTCATTTTACTTCTCAGAATGGCAAGAAGGGAAGAAACGTTGCCCCATTCCACGTTGGAAGAAATGACAACACTGTCTGCTTCTATAATGGTTTCCAGAACTTCGGTTGTTTTATCTTGGCCATCATGAATGCAAGGCCAGGAACATTTTTCTCCCGATTTGGTTTCGGAATAGCAACCTTCGCAGGGAAAAATTCGTTTGTCCTTCAGTCGCAAAAGCCTTGTTTCACCGCCATGCTTTTTCACATAACAAAGAAACTGCTTGAGCATTTTTTCGCTACAGCTTGCTTCTCCGCGCGGACTTCCGCTAATGCCTAAAACCAGGGTCCTTCCGTCTAGCATAAAATTCCTTCCCTTTTAAGATTTGAAGATAGATTCTCCTAATATGAAAAAACTTAATTTTTAAGTTGCTGTTCGTGCTTAAAAACTACCATATATAAATGTTTTTAGTCAATTAAAATTCAGCCTTAGTCGGAAATGGACAGCTGCGCTTTTTCGCTATATAATCTATAATTGAAGTATTGGTTTATATTATGAATAATAAATTCAAAATAAGCTCAAAATTCAAACCCGAGGGGGATCAACCAGCGGCCATAATCCAGCTGACCGAGGGTATAAAATCTGGCGCCAAATTTCAGACGCTTTTGGGCGTGACGGGAAGCGGAAAAACTTTCACCATGGCCAACGTCATCCAAAATGTTCAAAAGCCGACTCTTGTCATCGCGCCGAACAAAACTTTGGCGGCTCAGCTGGCTCAAGAGTTTCGAACTTTTTTTCCGCATAATGCTGTCGAATATTTCGTTTCCTATTATGATTATTACCAGCCGGAAGCCTATATCGCTTCTAGCGATACTTATATCGAGAAAGAAGCGATGATTAACAGTGAAATTGAAAGACTGCGCCATGCGGCAACAGCGGCGCTTATGAGCCGTCGGGATGTCATTATTTGCGCTTCCGTTTCTTGCATCTATGGCTTGGGTTCGCCGGAATATTATCGGGAGACAATATTAGAACTAAAAACCGGCGAAAAATTTGATCGCCTAAAAATCTTAAAAAAGTTAGTCGAGATGCAATATTTGCGTTCCGATCTTTTAGCGCGGGGAAAATTCCGCCTGACGGGGAACACGCTGGAAATAATGCCGCCGGGCAGGGAAGTGGTGGCACGCATTGAAATAGAGGAAAATAAAATAATAAAAATTTTTGAATATGAATATCTCACCGGAGAAGAATTGGGGACGCTTGAAAAAGCCGTCATTTATCCGGCCAAGCATTTTGTGGTGCCGGAACCGATTATGGGAGAGGCTTTGGGAAAAATTGAAAAGGAGTTGGAAGAACAAACAGTAAAATTTAAAAAGGAAGGAAAAATATTGGAAGCGGAAAGGCTTGGGCGAAGAACCAAGCAGGATTTGGAGATGATGAAGGAAATCGGGTATTGCAACGGCATTGAAAATTATTCGCGTTATCTCACTAACAGGGAACCGGGCGAAGCGCCTTACGTTCTCATTGATTACTTCCCAGAGGATTTTCTGTTAGTCGTCGATGAATCTCACGTAACCGTGCCGCAACTCAACGGAATGTATAACGGTGATCATTCCAGAAAAGCGGCATTGGTAGAAAATGGTTTTCGTCTTCCTTCCGCTTTCGATAATCGACCGCTTAAATTTTCGGAATTTGAAAAGAAAATCAACCAGGTGATTTTTACGTCTGCGACGCCGGCGAAATATGAGATAGCGAAATCTAAAATTTCTGGTGTAGGGATAGACCTTGCGTCTGTCCAAGAAATGGCGGACACAAAGTTCGCCTCTACAAAAAATCCGGGTATTATCGAACAAGTCATCCGCCCGACCGGACTTATTGATCCGGAATTGGATGTTCGTCCGGTCAGAGGCCAGATCAAAGACGTAGTGAAGGAAATAAAAAAAGTAACAGAGAGAAAAGAGAGAGTTTTGATCACCGCCCTTACCAAGAGAATGGTGGAAGATTTAAGCGAGTATCTAAAAGAGTCTAAAATCAAGTCAGAGTATCTTCATAGCGGTGTGGACACCTTGGATCGGATAAGAATTTTGGAAAAATTGAGACGCGGAGAATTTGACGTTTTGGTGGGTGTGAATCTTCTTCGCGAGGGTCTTGATCTCCCTGAAGTGTCACTGGTAGCTATTCTTGACGCGGATAAGGAGGGGTTTTTAAGAAGTGAAACTTCACTCATCCAAACTATCGGCCGGGCGGCCCGTAACGTTCGGGGAAAAGTTATTCTTTATGCGGACAACTTGACCGGCTCAATGAAACGGGCGATGAAAGAAACAGAGAGAAGAAGAGAAATACAATTGAAATATAACAAAAAGCATAAAATTACTCCTAAAACCATTAATAAAAAAATCGAATCTATTGTTGATCATGAACTCAACCCGCAAGTAACGCGCGATTTTACGCAGCTTGAAACTTTGGAAGATATTGCCGGCTATATTAAACAAAAGGAAAAAGAGATGAAAGAGGCGGCCAGAAATCTGGATTTTGAAAAAGCGGCTATTATCCGGGATGAAATTTCTGAACTTAGAAAAATGCAGCTGAAATAATTTTTACCCTCATTTCCCCCGAAAAAAGAGGATTTATATGCTGCCGCGTAAAATCCTGCAAAGCAGGATCACGCGGCTAGTCCGTGGTGAAATTTTTCTTAAAAATTTCACTTTACGGACTGTGGATAACTTTAATTTGCCTATTCTCTCTTATTTTATATAATACAAGCACGGACAGATAATTCCTTGTCAATCTACTTTTTGGGTGTTTAGCCAGTTAATGTTAAAAATAAATAAACAATTTAATACTGGCGTATGAATTATAGACATTGGAAAATTTATAATATTTTTATCCTTGGGGAGGGCACGCTTTAGGCGTGTTTTTTTGTCCCCTTGTCCCCCACCACTTTTACATTTTTTTGTAGACTGAATATTTAAAAAGTATCCATTTAGTAATTAAGAAAAATAGTGAATTTTATTAGGTTTTTTGTGCCAAAGGCACAATGTAAAAGTGGTGGGGGATAAACTTGATTTTTTCGGTAAAATGTGCTATAATGGACTGTTAAAAATAAAAAGGAAGTTCTTTAAATATTCATTCCTGAATATCTCCCAAATAAAGCAAAAAACCAAATTGACTCTCCAAAGGCGGTTTTTAATCGCTTTTGGAGAGTCAATTTGGCGGACTACAAAACAAGAAAAACGCCCTTGTTTATTCAGGGCGGGAAGGAGGTTTTTATGGGAAACCAATGTATCAGGTGTCGTGTAACGTGGGGAGGAGGTCCTGATATAGATGGATGTTACTCCCATGGGCTTTGTGAGAAATGTCTGAAAGAGGCATTGACGCCTCTTTACAGAAAACGGCAACGCCAGGAAGGCAATTTCGATTGTTTTGGAACGGCTTGCGGATATTGCGACCAATTTGGTTGCAAATACCGCAAAATATGTTTGGGATCAGAGACAGAAACATTAGTAGCTCACGCTTAGCGTGGAAAGGGATGCGAGATGAATTGCGCTAAGTGACGGGACCCGTTCGTGAATTTCCGAACGCGGTCCCTTTCTTTTTGCCCAAAAACAATTAGTGGTGTAGAATTAGCAAATCAATTAAAATATAATGACTCGAATTGTTCGAATAGTAATTTGAATAGATCGAATGTCAAACAAACAGATGAACAGAAAAATAATCTTAAGCATTGTGTTTTTGGTGGTAATGGTATTTTCCGGTTGTTCATTGAGCCAGAAATCAACCGACATTGGTCAGGAAGAAGCAAAAAACAAAGCTTTGAAATTTGTCACTGAAAACCTGGTGCAACCGGGAACAAAATTAGAGGTTAAAGAGGTTATAAAAGAAAATGATCTCTATAAAATAACTCTCGATGTTTCCGGACAGGAAATCATTGCCTATATGACGCAGGACGGAAAGAAATTTTTTCCGTCTGTAATGGATATGGAAGAAGTGGAACAAGAGGTGGCGGAAAGTAAAAAATCCAGCGAAGAGGAACAGAAAGAAGTGCCAAAACAAGATGTTCCCGAAGTGAAGCTTTTCGTGATGAGCTATTGCCCTTATGGCACGCAAATTGAAAAAGGGATTTTGCCGGTTCTTGCTGCGTTAAAAGACAAAATAAATTTCAGTCTGGAGTTTGTTGATTATGCCATGCATGATAAAAAAGAAATTGATGAAAATTTGCGCCAATATTGCGTCCAAAAAAACGAACCGGCCAAGCTTGCCAGTTATCTCCAGTGCTTCCTTAAAAACGGCAATGCTCAGGAATGTCTGAATTCCAATGGCATTAACTCAGCCAGTTTAAATAGTTGTGTCAACGCGACAGACAGCCAGTTTAAAATTACAGAGAAATACAATGATAAAAGCCAATGGGAAACATCGCAATTCCCGCCGTTTGATGTGAATAAGGATGATAACGGAAAATATGCCGTTGAGGGTTCGCCATCCCTTGTCATCAATGAAACGAAAATTGCTTCCGCTCGCGATGCCGCTTCGCTTTTGAAAACTATTTGTTCCGGCTTCAATATCCCTCCGGAAGAATGTCAGGCGGAACTTTCCTCCACTGTTCCTTCATCCGGTTTTGGGGAAGGTAGCGGATCCGGATCCAACGCTTCCTGCGGGGAATGATAAGTCACATAACACGTAACACATAACACGTAGCACATAGCATTATATAAAATCAGGCTGTTTTTGAGCCTGGTTTTTAGTTATCCACAGGGGAGGGTTGCAGTGATATTTAATCAGTGATAGAATAACACTGTAATATATAAATAAAATTGTCATTCCTGCCAAAGCTCCATCTACCGGCAGGCCGGGGTGACAAGATAAACTCATGCAAAAACTAACATCAAAGCAAAAAGATATTCTGGAAATAATCCGGGAATATATCAACCAAAAAAAAGAAAACCCTACCAGCTACCGGATTCATAAGGATTTGGTTTCCAACGGTTCCAAAGACAGTTTGAAATCAGTGATGCAAGTTATCGAAGCGCTGGAAAAAAAGGAACTGATAAAAAGAGATGAGAACAAGAAAATATATGTCATTGAGAATGACAGCTATGCTAATTTAAAAAATATTTTTTCCGTTCCCGTTTATGGTCTGGCTTCTTGCGGAGATGCCTTGGCTTATGCCGAAGACAATGTTGACGGTTTTCTTCAAATATCCAAAAGTCTTTTTCGAGGGAGCAATTCTGCCCAGCTTTTTGCCGTTAAGACGCTTGGAGATTCCATGGACAAAGAAAACATTAATGACGGTGATTATGCTATTTTTGAAAAATACGATTATGCGTCAGGAAAGGAATTGGAAGGAAAAATTGTAGTAGCGGTCATAAACGGTATGGCAACGATCAAGCGCTATAAAAAAGTTTCCAATGAAATAATCGGTCTTTTTCCGCATTCTACCAATAATTTCCATCAGCCGATATTCATCCACAAAACCGACTCTATTCTTATCGCCGGAATTTTCAAGAAAGTCCTGCCGGTAAAATATGTGAGCCTTTGAGAAAATGTAAAAATAAAATCTCAAAATGCAAAATGACAAATCAAAATTTAAAAATGAATTTAAGAAAAGGCTTTATGTTTTTGTTTTAAGATTAATAAAATTTATTGATAAACTACCAAGAAATTCTGTTTCTGATGTAATGGGAAAACAACTATTGAGAAGTGGTACAAGCATCCTGGCTAATTATATTGAAGCTAATTCTGCCAGTTCTAAAAAAGACTTTATAAATTTTTTTACTCATTCATTGAAGTCAGCAAATGAATCTAAGGTTTGGGTATGTTTACTGAAAGACACTGGCAGGGGCAACAATAAGGAATCGGAGGTATTGCTTAAGGAGCTGACAGAAATAGCTAATATTATTGCTTCAAGTATAATTACGCTTAAGGGTAAAAAATAATTTTGTATTTTACATTTTCATTTTGATTTTTGAGATTTACACTTTGATTTGTGATTAGGAATCTTGCTCAAAATATTTTTGTATAGTATGGTGTATTAGATAAAATTGAATATTAAGTACCCAATTTGGGGAAGGTTTTTGGTTTTCCAGACAATTTTATGGATAAATTAGTCATCAGAGGCGCGCGGGAACACAATCTAAAAAATATAAATTTAGAATTGCCGCGGAACAAATTTATAGTTTTTACGGGGATTTCCGGCTCAGGCAAGAGCACGCTGGCTTTTGATACCATTTTTGCCGAAGGCCAAAGGCGTTATTTGGAAAGCCTTTCCAGTTATGCCCGGCAATTTTTGGGACAAATGAACAAGCCGGAAGTCGATCTGATCGAAGGTTTGAGTCCGGCCATTTCCATTGATCAAAAAGCGGCTTCGCATAACCCGCGTTCGACCGTCGGAACAGTGACGGAAATTCATGATTATCTTCGTCTTCTTTATGCCAAAATCGGTGTGCCGCATTGCCCGATCCGCCTCCCCGGCGGACAAGTCTGCGGTCGGGAAATAAAAAAAATGTCGACAGATGAAATTGTGGATAGGATAATCGATTTGTGCTCTCCCTCCCCTCCGTCCCGCGGACGGGACACCTCCCCTCGGGCAGGTGAGGAGGATCGTGTAGTAAAAATACTTTCTCCTGTCGTCCGGCAAAGAAAAGGAGAATATTCAACATTGCTTTCTGAAATGTTTAAGCGTGGATTTTCGCGGGCTATTGTCAATGGAAAAGAGATAAAGCTGGAAGCAAAAATGGATGGCAAAATAAAACTAGAACGCTATAAAAAACATGACATTGATATTTTAGTGGATGAAATGGAAATTAATGATGAAAATATAAGCCGAATTTTTGAAGGAGTAGAGAGAGCGCTGAAACTTTCGAGTGGGATAGTAAAAATTAAACTGCCTCCAAGCTCTTCTGTTTCGACAAAGTCGAAACTTTTCCCCTTAGGAAAGGGAGAAGGAAAGGGTGGTGAATTTATTTTTAACCAAAAACTGGCGTGTCCGGTCCATGAAGTTGAATTTCCAGAATTGGAACCGAGACTTTTTTCTTTTAATAGTCCTTTTGGCGCTTGTCCGGCTTGCGAAGGACTGGGAACAAAAAGAGAGATTGATCCGGTTCTGGTTGCTCCCGATATGAATAAGACTATTGCCCAAGGCGGCCTTATGCCATGGAGTTACAAAAAAAATAATTGGCAGGGAACAATTTTGAGGGCGGTTACCAATTATTTTCACATTTCGGACAATGTGCGCCTCAGAGATCTTTTGGAAGATGATTTTAATATTTTAATGTATGGCAGGCCGGTTCAGGAAAATAATAATGATGAAGAATTAACTTACGAATATTCCGCCGAAGGTGGAGATTACGAAAATATTCCGGTAACATTACGTTCCAAAACCGGAACAAACTGGAAATATAATATGGAATGGCGGGGAGTTGTCGGATATCTGGAAGATCGTTATAAAAAAACTGATTCGGAAGCGGTGCGGGAAGATATTGAAAAATATATGTCCAATAACCCCTGTTCTCTTTGCAAAGGAACGAGATATAAAAAAGAAGTGATGCTGGTAACGGTCAACAGAAAGAATATAAGCGAAATTTCTGCAATTAGCGTAGAAAAACTTCTGGAATTTTTTGATGGATTGACTCTTTCCAAAAATGAGGAAATTATTGCTGGCAGAATTTTAAAAGAAGTGAAAAATCGTTTGAAATTTTTGGAAAATGTCGGCCTCGGGTATCTTACCCTTTCCCGAGCCGCCAATACTTTGGCTGGAGGAGAAACGCAAAGAATTCGCCTGGCATCTCAAATCGGTTCGCAACTGGTTGGCGTTCTTTATATTCTCGATGAACCGTCAGTCGGACTTCATGCCCGGGATAATAATAAACTTCTGGAAACTTTGCTAAAACTCAGAGATGTCGGCAATACTTTGATAGTAGTGGAGCATGATGAGGAGACAATGAGAGCGGCTGATTATCTTGTTGATATCGGTCCGGGAGCCGGAAAATTAGGGGGAGAAATTGTGGCCGAAGGCAGTCCGGAAGAAGTGATAAGAAATAAGAAATCACTTACTGCCGCCTATCTCAGAGGAGAAAAAGAAATAGAAATTCCGTCTTTCAGGCGTCCAGTTAAAAACAAAAAATGGATAATCGTTCGGGGAGCGAGAGAAAATAATTTGAAAAATATTACGGTGGAATTTCCGTTAAAAGTTCTGACAACGGTCACTGGCGTTTCCGGATCGGGAAAATCAACGTTGGTGGAGGATATCCTATTCAAATCCCTCTCTTCCAAAATTATGCGCTCTCTTGATCGGCCGGGAAAACATACGGAGATTATCGGTAGCAATTTTATCAACAAAGTCATTATGATTGACCAATCGCCGATTGGTCGAACGCCGCGATCCAATCCGGCCACATACACCGGACTTTTTTCTTCCATTCGTGAACTTTTCGCCTCCACCAGAGACGCCAAAGCCAGAGGATATATGCCCGGCCGCTTTTCCTTTAATGTTAACGGCGGAAGATGCGACAATTGCCGGGGGGAGGGATTTTTGAAAATTGAAATGCAATTTATGCCCGATGTTTATCTGCCGTGTGATGTTTGTCAGGGAAAAAGATACAATCGGGAGACGCTCCAAGTTAAATACAAGGATAAAAATATTGCCGGCGTTTTGGAGATGACGGTAGCGGAAGCTAAGGAATTTTTTCAAAATTTTCCGGATATTTATGATAAGCTAAAAGTCCTGGAAGAAGTGGGGTTGGGCTACATTCAGCTTGGCCAGCCGGCAACGACACTTTCCGGCGGTGAAGCGCAAAGGATAAAGCTGGCAACGGAACTGGCCAGGCGTTCCACTGGCGATACTCTTTATATCTTAGATGAACCGACCACCGGCCTTCACTTTGAAGATATCAAGAAGCTTTTAAATGTTTTAAATCGTTTGGTTGATGCCGGAAACACTGTCGTAGTTATTGAACACAATATGGATGTTATAAAAACGGCTGATTGGATAATTGATTTAGGGCCGGAAGGCGGAGAAAATGGCGGAAAAGTAATAGTTACCGGCACACCGGAAGAAGTAATTAAATATAAAAAAGAGAGTTGGACGGGGAAATATCTTAAGGAAGTTTTAAGTAGCAAGTGACAAGTGGCAGGTGACAAGTGACAAGAGATAAATGACAAGGAAATATGGAAACGTCAATCAAAAAACTAAAATCCCTTCCTCAATCTCCCGGCGTTTATATTTTTAAAAATAAGGCGGGAAATATTTTATACGTGGGAAAAGCCGGGTCGCTTAAAGACCGGGTCGGATCATATTTTCAGAATCGTGACGGGTATGCACGGCCGATCGAAATATATATCTCTGAAGTTACAGATCTCGAAATCAGAAAAACAGATACGGTTTTGGAAGCGTATATATTGGAACAGAGTTTAATAAAAAAATACCAGCCAAAATACAACATGATGTCTAAGGATGACAAAAGCTTCTGTTATGTTGTGGTTATAAAAGAGGATTTTCCAAGATTTATGATTATGCGGAAAACGGAATTAAAAGACCTCATCCTAACCCTCTCCTTATCAAGGAGAGGGAGTCAGAAGGAAAAAATTTATGGGCCATATACTTCTAAAAAACAGATTGAAACTGTTTTGAAAATCCTAAGAAAAATATTTCCATACCATGCCAAGCCACAAAAAACAGAAAAAGGATGCCTGGATTATCATATCGGTCTTTGTCCGGGGCCTTACGACGGGGCGATTTCCAAGAAAGATTACCAAAAAAACATTCGAGCGATCCGGATGATTTTAGAAGGAAAAAAATCCGGACTCGTAAAGAAAATGAAAAAAGAGATGCTGGAGCATTCCGATAATCAGGATTATGAAAGGGCGGCGAAACTGAGAAATCAGATGTTTGCGTTGCAACATGTGCAGGATATTGCACTCATAAACAATGAATTTTCCCCCTCTCCTCTCCGTCCCGAAGACAGGACACCTCCCCTTGGGCAGGGGAAGATGAAATTGATAAGGATTGAAGGCTATGATATATCCAATATCTCTGGGAAATATTCCGTAGGATCGATGGTGGTGTTTGATAATTCCGAAGGGGAAATAAAATCCAATAAAAATCAATATCGAAAATTCAAGATAAAAACTGTCGAAGGGGCTAATGATGTCGGAGCGATGGAAGAAGTGCTAATGCGCCGATTTCGCAATAATTGGGCATTGCCGAATTTAATAATCCTCGACGGCGGACGGGGGCATCTCAATATGGCCCGGAGAGTTTTAAGAGTTTATCACTTGGATATTCCAATCTTGGCCGTTGCCAAAGGACTGACCAGAAAGAAATTAGATTTCTGTTTTTGGGGATCGGTGCCGAAAATTCCTAAAAATATCATTGAACAAATAAGAAATGAAGCGCATCGATTTGCCATTAAATATCACCGTGATTTGAGATCAAGGGAAGCTGTGAAAACTTTTAAATAAAAAACAGGTAATATGTCTGGTTTTGACTTCCTGGGGAAAATACTGTAAAATGTTTATTTAGTAACAAATTATTTATCTTTTTACATCAATGACTAAACCAAATTCAAAATCTTGGGACAACATTATCGTTCGTGGAGCCAGGGCTAACAATTTGAAAAACATTGATGTTTCTGTTCCGAGGGAGAAACTGGTGGTCATTACCGGCATGAGCGGCAGCGGCAAATCATCGCTGGCTTTTGATACCATTTTTGCCGAAGGCCATCGCCGCTATCTTGAAGGAATGTCGAGTTATGCCCGGCAATTTTTGGATTTGGGAGCTAAACCGGATGTAGATAAAATTGAAAATCTAAGCCCGGCTATCTCTATCGATCAACGAAGCGTCAGTCGCAGTCCTCGATCGACCGTTGGAACATTAACGGAAATTTACGATTATTTAAGGGTGCTCTATGCCAAAATCGGCGTGCCGCATTGTCCTCGCTGTCATATTCCCATGGGAAGAGTTTCCAACGCGGAAATATTGGAAGAAATTTTATCTTTTCCAGATAATACTCAAGTGGTGATTTTAGCCAAGACAGAAAACAAAAGCGGGAATATCAGGGATGCCCTAAAAACGATTTCCCAGTTAGGCTATGCCAGGATAAGACTGGACGGAAAGATAATGATGCTCGGCGATGCGATATATAGCAAAGATATTGAAAAACACGAAAAAGTAGAAGTGGTAGTGGACAGAATTATGCTCAAGAAAAGAAATCCGGATCGGGAAAGAATTGTGGATTCCATCGAGACAGCTTTTAAATTGGGACGGGGGTTTATAAATATTTCTTTTGATTCCAAAGAGGATCGTTTTTATAACAAGGATTTTGTTTGTCGGGAATGTTTTTTCAAGATGAGCGAAATAACACCGAAACATTTTTCCTTTAACAATCCGGAGGGTGCTTGTTTCCATTGTTCGGGATTGGGAGTGATAAAGGAAGTGGACGAAGAGTTGATCATTCCCAATAAAAACTTGACTCTCTCGGAAGGAGCGATTATTCCTTGGAGCAAATCAAATGGAAGATTTTCCGCTAACGGAGGCGGAATTAACATACTGAGATTTTTAGGAAAAAAATACGGGTTTTCCGTGGATGTGCCGGTTAAAAAACTTTCCAAAGATCATCTTAAGGTTATTTTTTACGGTCCGGAAGAAAAAGAAGTGGTGGTCAAGGAAAAAGACGGTTATGTTTCCGTTCCTTTCGATGGTGTTATTCCCATACTCAAGAAAAAATATGAAGAAGCGAGTTTTTCCAGCAGTCGAAGCGACATCGATAGATATATGCTGGATAAGGTTTGTCCGGTATGTCAAGGAAAAAGATTAAAGGATGAATATCTTTCTGTTTTGGTGGGAGAAAAATCCATTGATGAAGTAGTGAGGATGGATATAGGAAAACTTATTGATTTTTTGAAAGGTATGGATAAGTCCGACTTGAGTCGTTCCCGAAAGGAAATTATCGCGCCGCTTATAAAAGAAATGATTTTAAAAGCGGAAGCATTAAGAAATGTGGGTTTGGAATATCTTTCTCTTTTTCGCGGAGCCAATTCCATCTCTGGTGGCGAGGCGCAAAGGATAAGATTGGCTGTGCAGATAGGTTCCGAGCTTATGGGTATCGTTTATGTTTTGGATGAACCTTCTATTGGTCTTCACAGCCGGGATACGGAAAAATTGGTAGCCACAATGAAAAATCTGGTCAAAACCGGAAATTCACTGGTAGTGGTGGAGCATGACGAGGAAATAATTCGCTCAGCTGATTGGATAATCGACATGGGACCGGGAGCAGGCGAAGAAGGCGGAGAAATTATATTTTCCGGAAACGCTAAAAAACTTTTGAGTTCCAATACTGTCACCGCCCAATATATAAAAGGCAAGAAGAAAGTAGTAGAGAAGAAAAAAAATCGAAAAGGAAACGGCAATATTCTGGAGATTGTCGGTGCCAATGCCAACAATCTGAAAAATATCAATGTGAAATTTCCGCTGGCTAAGTTCGTGACTATTTGCGGAGTGTCGGGCAGCGGGAAATCCACTCTGGTTTCGGATATTTTATCCCGGGCGCTTTCTAAATATTTTTTTCGATCAAAAGAAATTCCCGGGGAGCATAAAAAAATAGAGGGATTAAAAAATATCGACAAAGTTATTACTATAAATCAGGCACCGATTGGCCGGACGCCCAGATCCAATGCCGCTACTTATACCGGAGTTTTTTCGCTAATAAGAGATCTATTTTCCCAAACGGAGGAAGCGAAGAAAATGGGTTATGACGCTAGTCGCTTTAGCTTTAATATGAAAGGCGGCCGTTGCGAGGATTGCCAAGGAGATGGCACCAAGAAAATAGAAATGCACCTGTTGCCGGATATGTATGTCAAATGTGAAACTTGCAAAGGTTCGAGATATAACCAAAAGACGTTAGACATCGAATATCAGGGAGTGAATATTGCCCAAGTTCTTGATATGAGCGTGTCCTATGCGTTGAGATTTTTCAAAAAATCACCTCTGATTTATGAAAAGCTGAAAACTTTGGAAGAAGTCGGCCTGGGTTATTTGAAACTGGGACAAAGCGCGACCAATCTTTCCGGCGGGGAAGCGCAAAGAATAAAATTGGCGGCGGAGCTGGCCAGGAAATCGACCGGAAGAACATTGTATATTTTAGACGAACCAACCATCGGGCTTCATTTTGAAGATACCAAAAAACTCTTGCGGGTTCTGGATGCTTTAGTGGACAAAGGAAACACGGTCTTGGTAGTGGAACATAATTTAGATGTTATAAAAAATTCGGATTGGGTAATAGAGCTCGGACCGGATGGCGGAGACAAGGGAGGGGAAATAATTTATGCCGGAATTTCGGCAGGGTTAAAAAAATGCAAAAAGAGTTGGACAGGGAAGTATTTATAAAATCTCTAATTTTCAATGGCGGATAGTTATTTTATGCAAAATAATTTATCTTCAAAAATTATTGCCACTGTTGCTTATTGTGATACGCTTGATTATCCCATGACTGCTTTTGAGATTTGGAAATATCTGACAGATGTGAGAGGACAGGAAACAGGAAAAGGCGAAGAAGGCAAAACAACCTTGCTGGATGTTCTTGAAGGGCTGGAAAAAGGAGAAGTGAAAAAAGTGGTCGAAGATCACCTGGGTTTTTATTTTTTACGCGGCCGGCAAGAACTAGTCGGGCAGAGGCTGGAAAGGAATAAAATTTCGGAACGAAAATTCAAGATAGCCAAGCGAGTAATTTTTTGCCTGAAATTCGTTCCTTTTGTGAGAATGGCAGCATTGACCGGAAGAATGGCTATGAAAAATACCGAAGAAAAAAGCGATATAGATTTGTTGATAGTTTTGAAGCACGGCCATATTTATACCGGCCGAACATTAGTCACCCTTCTGATTCATATATTGGGAAAAAGAAGATATGGCAATCATATTGCTAATAGAATTTGTCTCAATTTTTTTATTACCGATAAATCGCTGGAAATAACCCTTCAGGATTTGTTCTCAGCCCAGGAATATTCATTCATAATGCCGGTCTTCGGATATCGAACTTTCCATAACTTTCAAAAAAGCAACTGTTGGATCAGAAATTTCAAGAAAAATTTCGAACCTGACGAGGTAGTGAACCTAAAAATGACGGATGATTCTTTTTTTTCCAGGCAAATAAGGAAGACGGGAGAGATGATTTTTGGTTTTGGCATAATGGAAAAGTATCTTAAAAAATGGCAAAAAAGAAGAATAGAAAATGATCCCAGGACGCATGGAGCGGGCAGTATGGTTATGGCCAGTGACGATTATCTGATATTCTTGCCCAAACCTCAGGGACCGGAAATTTTTGAAAATTTTCAGGCAAAACTCAGGGAATTGAAAATTGCTTGACTATAAAATATTTTCTTGTAAAATACAATATGCTGGCACTCGGCGACAAAGAGTGCTAATTAAATTATTTAACACGCCGACACCGTAGCGTTTTAACAAAAATATTTTGCTAAGACGTTTAAATGTCGAAAACGTTATTATGAGTAAAATAATAAAATATAATGAAGAAGCCAGAGAAAAGATAAAATCCGGCATAGACCAAGTGGCTGATGCCGTCAAGGTCACTCTTGGACCCAGGGGGCGAAATGTTATTTTGGACAAAGGGTTCGGCTCTCCGGTTATTACCAATGACGGAGTTTCTATCGCCAAGGAAATAGAATTGGAAGATAAGTTTGAAAATATCGGAGCAGATCTCATAAAAGAAGTGGCGAGCAAAACCAATGATGCGGCTGGCGACGGAACGACAACGGCGACAGTTCTCACCCAATCCATTATTCGCGAGGGGTTGAAATTAGTGGCGACCGGAATGAATCCGATAAATATTCGTCTAGGCATTGAAGATGCCAAAAAAGATATTATAGCTCAGCTGAAAAAAAATGCTAAATCAGTCAGTTCTAAAGAAGAAATTGCCCAAGTGGCGGCTATTTCAGCGGAAAATGAAGAGATGGGAAAAATGATAGCCGATGTTCTTTCGGAAGTGGGAAAAGACGGCGTAGTAACGGTAGAGGAATCCCAAACCTTTGGCTTGTCCAAAGAAATTGTGGAAGGAATGAATTTTGACAAAGGATATATTTCTCCATATATGATCACCAACAGCGAGTCCCTAAAGGCGGAAATGAAAGATCCTTACATAATTATTACCGATAAAAAAATATCTTCCATTCAGGAAATACTGCCTGTTTTGGAAAAAATTACCACTACCGGAAAAAAGGATATTGTAATTATAGCTGAAGAGGTGGAAGGCGAGGCTTTGGCGACTCTGGTGGTTAATAAGCTAAGAGGAATACTAAATATTCTGGCCATCAAGGCTCCGGAATTTGGAGATACCAAAAAACAGATTTTGGAAGACATTGCCGTTCTGACCGGAGGAAAAGTCATTACCGAGGATACCGGCATGAAAATGGAAAATATCGACCTTTCGATTTTAGGGCAGGCTTCCAAGGTGATTGCCACTAAAGACAGCACGACAATCGTTGGCGGCAAAGGCAAGAAAAAAGACATCGAGGCCAGAGTCGCTCAAGTTAGAAATTTAATAAAATCTTCAGATAGCAAATACGACAGAGAAAAACTGCAAAAAAGATTAGCTAAAATCTCTGGCGGGGTGGCAGTTATCAAAGTGGGTGCGGCCACGGAAACGGAACTTACCTATTTCAAACATAAAATGGAAGACGCCCTTTCAGCAACCAGAGCCGCTTATGAGGAGGGAATTATTGCTGGCGGAGGGGTAGCGCTTTTGAAATCTGTCGGCAATATAAAATATGATGCTAAAAAAGTTACTGCCAATGAAGAAGAATATAAAGCCGGATATTCCATTTTAATTAAAGCTTTAGAAGAGCCGCTAAGACAAATTGTTTTGAACGGCGGACAAAAGGATCCTGGAGTGGTTCTTAATGAGATCGTCAGTCATAAAAATGCCAATTATGGTTACGATGCCGCCAAAGGAGAATTTGTCGAAGATATGGTTAAGACAGGCATTATTGATCCGCTAAAAGTTACCAGAACTGCCCTTGAAAATGCAGTTAGTGTTTCCGCCATTCTTCTGACAACCGAAGTGGCTATTGCCGATAAGCCGGAAGAGAAATGCAAATGCGGTTCAGCTGGAGCCGGCATGCCAGGCGGAATGGGTGGAATGATGTAATTTTTCCCTAAAAAGAATTTTATAAAAGAGCTTTCTCAAGAAGGCTCTTTTGTCTTTTGGTTTATCTATTTTTATGGTATAATTCAAAGGTAAAAATAAAACAAAAACTAAATGCAGTTTATTAATGACCTAAATCTTAAAAAACAGGCAGAAGAGTTGGGAGTAAAAATATGGCAGACCCCAGGTTTCATGTTTATTATCATGGGAATAGTAGCCTTTATTGTGATGACAGCCACTTTTTTGATTTCTAGAAATTATGATGATCCGAAAGTTTTGGTTTTGGCGGAAAGCATAGTCGCCGGCATCATAATAATTGTAGGTAATTCAGTGGTGAGAATAGTGGGTGAAATTGCCAGCGTTAACAAAATGAAAAGTGAATTTGTCTCTGTCGTTTCCCATCAATTAAGAACCCCCCTTTCCGCTATCAAATGGGAAACAGAACTGTTACTCTCCAAGCTTAGGAAAGGCTTAAATGAAAAACAACTTAAAAATATTGAAACTATCGGCTCGCTTTCTTGCCGCATGACAAGGCTGGTCAATGATCTTTTGGATGTAACCAGGATTGATCAAAAAAGGCTGGTTCTTAAATATGAACCGGTGGATTTGGCGGCCATAATAGAAAAAACCATAGCGGAATCCGAGTCATTGCTCAGTTCCCGGAATATTGAACTAATTTTCAGCAATAACAAAAAAAATCCCAAAGTTATCGGGGATCAGGAACGTTTAAAACTAGTAGTTGACAACTTACTCAATAACGCCATCAAATATACAACCCAAAAAGGAAAAATAGAAATAAAACTGACTAAATCAGGCGGCGATTTGGTTTTTAGCGTTCGGGATAACGGAGTGGGCATTCCCGAGGAACAACACAGCCAAGTTTTCAGCAAATTTTTTAGAAGTGATAATGTGGTTAAGTATCAAACGGAAGGAACAGGATTGGGGCTTTATATCGCCAAAAACATAGTGGAACAATTGGGCGGAAAAATATGGTTCCAGTCCATAGAGAATGTCGGCTCGATATTTAGCTTCTCTCTGCCTGTCAAAAAGAAGTCTTTTATAAAAGAAAAAAAATTATTTGATAATTTTAATTAATAAGTGATAAAAAAATGACCAAGAAAAAAATATTGGTAGTGGAAGACGAAGCTACTCTTCATAGGGCGCTTTTGGAGTTTTTAACTTCAGAAGGCTTTGAGGTATTTAGCGCTTTAGACGGAGAAGAAGGGATAGAAATAACAAAAACTAAAAAACCAGATTTGGTTCTGCTGGATATAATTTTACCCAAAAAAGACGGTTATGAAGTGTTGGATGAACTCAAAAAAAATCCTGAAACCAAGAGTATTCCGGTTATTCTTCTTACTAATTTGGAAAGTGCCGAAGATATCCAAAAAGCCTTTGAAAAAGGAGCTACCACATATCTGGTTAAGTCTTCTTATAAATTGGAAGATGTGGTGAAAAAAATAAAAGAAACGTTGAAGATGTAAAATAATTTATGAGAATAGGCAATCGACAATTAAAAGATTTTATCAATGATTCGGGTATAATTGAAAAAAAGAGCCTGGAAGCGGCTTTTGAAGAAGCGGAAAACCAAAAAAAAGGATTAGGCAATGTTTTATTGGAAAAGAAACTCATTGAAGATACCCAATTAAGAAAACTTTATGCCTATATTTTAGGCGTGCCTTTTGTTGATCTTCAAAAAGAAGCCATTCCTTCTGATATTCTTCAGGTGGTGCCGGAACCGATTGCCAGAAAATATAAAATAGTCGCTTTTGAAAAAAACGGACAGGAGCTGAAAGTGGCCATGCTTAATCCTGAGGATATTCAAACAGTGGAATTTATAAAAAAGAAAAGCGGGCTGAAAATTGTCATTTGTCTTACCACAGTGGAAAGCATCGATGCGGCCCTGAAGCAGTATAGTAAAAGTTTGAAAGCGGAATTCGGGGACATTATCAGTAAGAATTCTGCGGAAGCCGGGGAAAATACGGAAGAAGATCTGGAAAAAATTGCTCAAGGTCTGCCTATCATACGGATAGTAGATACTTTGATAAAACATGCTATTTTGCAAAGTGCCAGTGATATTCATATAGAACCGGATGAAAAAGAAGTGCGAGTGCGCTATAGAATAGACGGAATTCTTCATGAAGCGATGACTCTGCCCAAACAGGTAAGAGACGGAATTATCGCCAGGATAAAAGTCCTTTCCAACTTAAAACTGGATGAACACAGGGTTCCTCAGGACGGAAGATTCAAAATTGAAAAAGACAACAGTAAAATTTCTTTCCGCGTCAGTATTTTGCCCATCTTTGACGGAGAAAAAGTAGTGATGAGGCTTTTGGATGAATCGTCCAAGGGAATGACTTTGGAAAAAATGGGACTGGGCGGCAAAGGCTTAGAGGCTATTCACAGAGAAATAAAACGACC
>JAKQLJ010000042.1 GCA_029567195.1 bacterium
AATGCTCGTCTACCGTTTCAAATTTAGCTAGATGATAAGAGCCAAAAGCATAAAAAACCAGAACAGATGCGGCCAAAACCAGAAAAGTTAGCCTATTTTTATTTTTCATTTTTGGCGATGGTTATTTATTTTATGTGCGCACAAATTCTAAAATAATTTTATATTCCGATTCTATTTCAGGATGAAAAACTATGTCGATAGTTTTTTCAGTCGGGAGACTATTTAAAAATTGGTCAAAATTGCCAATCCAATTGAAGCTGACCATAAAATCGGAAGAGTCCAGGCGGGAGTTTTCAAAAACGCTTTTGTTCCGTTTTTTAAGGTATCCCAAAATGCGGGCTATTTCACTTTCTTTTTCTACTTTTTCCGCGCTGTATTTGCCCCAGCGGATATAGCCAATAGAATGTTTTCGGGCGAGCTTGGTGACGATTCTGAAATAGGGGGAAAAGAAATGAATGTGCTCGTGAGAGCTTACGCCATCCGGTTTTTTCCCGAATATTTTTTCAAAATCATTGATTTGCCGTTCCCATTCGGCTTGCGCTTTTCGGGGAATGCCTTTTCCGAAGAAAAAATTAAAGATAAAAAATACCATCCTTTTGGCGATGCCGGAATTTATCTCGCGGGGATTGGTCTGCCACCAGTCGAGCTTGTCTTTGGCCAGATGCAGATGGATGTCCAGAGCTGCTCCGGAAGCGAGCAGTTTTTGAACATCGCCAGGAGTGATGTTTTTGCTCATCATCACTTCCACGCGATCCACCTTTTTTTGGTCAATAAGTTCGAGTATATTTTGAGTGGCTTTTTGGCTTATTCCGAAATCGTCTACTGACACTATTATTTTTCTGCCGTTTCTTTCGATCATTAATTTTTTTCAATTTTTATATTAATTACAAGAATTTATTTATCTGTCATTCCCAACTTGATTGGGAATCTAGTGAATAAACTAAAAATAACAGACTGGATTCCCGCTTTCGCGGGAATGACAATTAAAAATATGTTTAAATAAAATTTGTAACTAATGTTAATTGTTTATTTCTTTGGCGGAAATTATTTTGACAAAATTGTTGGGCCGGCCGCCAATTTCCAGTTTGTATTCCGGATTTTCAATTTCATAGAGTTTATCCAGGTGGAAAAGGGTGGAGTTGCCGCCGTTGACCCGGCTGATCGTCATACGGCTGGTTCTGGTTTCCCGGCCGGAAGAAACGAC
>JAKQLJ010000007.1 GCA_029567195.1 bacterium
GAGATCTACACTGGATGGTACACTCTTTCCCTACACGACGCTCTTCCGATCTTAACTTTTAAAGATGGCAAGGCATTCATGTCAAAAGCTGGCGAGGAGGCCATCCGTGAGAAATTTCGGATTTATGCCGAGGGGGATCAGATCGAGACGTACAGGCGGCACCTGGAGGCCGCAAAGGCCCTCAACACCCTTATGGAAGATTACCCAAAAGGGAAAGAGGATTTTATCAATCTTTTTAAAACATTACCCGATGGAACAATCATACCTAAGGAGCTTTCGTATTGGGAAACCGTTTGTAAACAACAATAAAAGTACAAAGAGATGGCATTTGAAAAAGGAAAAAGCGGGAACCCGGCAGGGCGACCCAAAGGAGCAAAAAATAAAGCGACAAATGACCTGAGAAAATGGTTAGAGGCCTTTTTACAGGAGAAGTTTCCGGAGATCGAAAAAAGTTTTGACAAGCTGGGACCATATCAAAAATGGTCGATTGTTGAAAAACTTTTGCAGTATAGCATCCCTAAAATGCAGTCGGTGTCCGTTGAAGCTATGATCGAGGCAGAGATGAGATCATTAGCCGAACTATTGGAAAAAGCACCCGACCAGGCGGTGGATCTGATAATCGCCAAAATGAAAAGTACAGAAACACATAAATAATCAATAAGATGGAAAAAGATATAAGAGAAAAATTGCTGGAGGCAGCCGAAAAAGGAACTATCAACAAGATGGAATTTGCCGAACTGACGGGGCAGAAAATCATTGAAATTGAGCAATGCCTCTCCGCTGAGTGCGTGAACTGCACACGGAAAGGGGCGCCGATTTATAAGGACCGTAATACTCAAATGGCAATTAACACCGACCTAAAAAAGGACATCATTAAGGCCATACATGCCGATGATCTGTCTGTTTTAACCAACGGAACGCCGCTGGTGTTGTATATAAGTGAATGGGAAAACTGCAAAAAATGTAACGTACTAAAAAACAAAAACAATGAAAGAGAGAAAATTAGGTAAAGAGGCCAGGGCCATTTTACTGACCGGCCTGGCGAGGGGATATTACACCTATGACGAACTTTCCCGCCTACCCGATTTGATCGGGCTGGAGGAATACCAGCCACGGGTTGATGATATGTCCAAAGAGGAGATCATGGAAGAGATTGAAAAAATAAAGGATCGGATGAGACAATGTCAATAAATTTTTTTGTATCTTTGTATCAACATCACACATAAAAATGTCATTGAAAATGGGCGCTCAAATGGGCGCCTTTTTTATTAAGTCGGTGAAAAAGTCGGTGAATTTATTTTTAAAAAAAATCCAACAAACTGATTAACAATTTGCTGGAGATGTGTGGAGCGGTCCGGACGGG
>JAKQLJ010000008.1 GCA_029567195.1 bacterium
TTTTTCTTTTATTTTTTGCAATATTCAACTGCTTTGGTTATAGTAAATAAGCGAAGGAATAAATTTAAATTATGTTGATATTGGGCATTGAAACGTCTTGCGATGAAACAGCAGCAGCCGTTATTGAAGAAAAAAACGGCCGGTTTTCGGTTTTATCAAATATTGTTTCTTCTCAGATAAAAATTCACGCCCCGTGGGGCGGCGTGGTTCCTAATTTAGCGGCCAGAGAACATTTAAAAAATATTTTGCCTGTCATTGAGACCAGCCTAAAGGAAGCCGGCATTTCGATTGATGACATCGATCTTGTTTCTCTTACCAGCGGGCCAGGCTTGATTCCCGCTCTTCTTATCGGAGTAAACACTGCCAGAACCGTCGCCTTTGTTTTCAACAAGCCGTTGATTGGCGTGCATCACATAGAAGGGCATATCTATGCCAGCCTTCTCGAGAGCAGTAAAAAGTCTAACAATTATCGCATTTTAAATGAGATAGACTTCCCTGCCTTGGCTTTGGTGATATCTGGCGGTCATACCCAATTAGTTTTAATGAAAAAACATTTAAGTTATGAGATAATAGGAACAACGCTGGATGACGCTGCCGGAGAAGCTTTTGACAAAGTGGCCAGAATTTTGGGATTCAGCTATCCTGGCGGGCCAATTATCGCTGATTGGGCGGAAAAATTCCAAAAAACATCTTTTACTGATATCAAATTGCCCAGGCCGATGATTAATGCTAAAAATCTTGATTTTTCTTTTTCCGGGCTAAAAACCGCTGTTCTTTATACCATTAAGAAAAATCCTGAAATTCTAAAAAACAATGGCCGTCTTTCCCAAATTAGCCATGAATTTCAACAAGCCGTATCAGACGTTCTGATTTCTAAAACCGTGAAAGCAGCCCAAAAATATGGCCCAAAAACCATTATATTGGCTGGAGGAGTTTCCGCTAATAAAGAAATCAGAAAACAATTGGGCGAAGCTATAGCCCAAAAACTTCCCGGCATAAAATATCTGATTCCGGATATAAAATATTCCGTTGATAATGCCGCTATGATCGCAGTGGCCGGATATTTCCGCTGGAAAAATGAAACAAACAAAAACAAATTTAAAAATTCCTGGAAAAGTATCAATGCTGACGCTAATTTAAAATTAAAATAAAAATGTTATGGCTCCGATAAAGTCTTTATTTTTGGGAATCTTGGCCGCTCTCTTTTCTCTGGTAGCAGAAGTTACTTTTTCTATTTTCTTAAAAGAAGGGATTACTCCTGATTTTTTCAGCCAGTTAAGCAAACTTCTGGTAATTTCTGTTTTGGTTGAGGAGATTTTTAAATACGCGGTTATTTACAAAAGCTTTTATGCCTTGGAAAAAAGAAAGGACATTATCATCAATAGCTTGTTTTTAGGATTAGGTTTTTCCGCGATAGAAATAGCTCTTAACATAATCAATAATCAAAATTTTGACTCTTTTCTTTTTCTCCTTTTGGCCGGCATAATGTTTGTCCACATTCTTACCGCTGGGTTTTCCGGATATCTTCTGTCAAAAAAATCGGGAGTGTATTTTACCGCCATAAGAGCTACGCTAGTCAACGTTATTGTCCATTTTTCCTATAATTTGGCCATTATTTATTTTGTATGAAATTAGCTTGTCAAATGAAAAATTTGCGCTATAATTTAACTAGCCTTTTATTAACATAACTAATTAATCTTTATAATATCATGGTGAAAGTAAAAAGATCCTTCCTGGAAAAACTTACCGGCGCCAGGCGCCTGGAAGATGATATTTATGACAACAATATGATCGAGAGAAAAGAGCAAATTATCAAGCCTATTCATAATTTATATGAGGAAGAACAGGAAACGGAGATGTTCGTCAATTCCTCCCCGGCTCCCCGACAGGCGGCCCGGGAAGAAAGTTTTTCTCGCTCTGATGACAGCGAAGGCCAGCTCACTATTGACGTTTATCAGACAGACAATGATATCGTCATAAAGTCAACCATTGCAGGAGTAAAACCGGAAGACCTCGATGTCAGCATCAATAACGACATGATTACTATCAGAGGAGAAAGAAAGCAAGATGAAGTGGTAAGCGCAGAGAATTATTATTACCAGGAGTGCTATTGGGGCAGTTTTTCCCGTTCCGTTATTTTGCCTATCGACGTTATTCCCGATAAAATCGAAGCTTCTATGAAAAATGGAATTCTTACCATTCGTATGCCGAAAGCCGACAACACCCGCACTAAAAAAATTCAGGTCAGAGGATTTTAAGTAATGCTTCTTCTTTTTCTTTTTAAAGCGCCCTCTCATGGGCGTTTTGATATCGAATAATTTGATTTTGTATAATTTGTAGTATATTCTAAAAATGATGGGAAAAAGATATTATAAATTTATCTTAGTGTTGTTTTTTTGTTTTTCTGCAAACTCTTTTTGTTTTGCCCAAGAAGAAAATGAAAACATCCTGAAATCAACATCCCAGCAACTGGAAAGCAATATCCCGAAAAATGTCAATTTAGAAATAGGAGAAATCAAACATCCTCTAGCCAGTTCGGAAATAATCAGTTGGATAGATGAATCAGCCGAGTTGAGTTACAATCCTTCCCTTGCGTCAGAAATTGAAAACACCAACTTTTGCCAATACAAACATCTATTTTTTTGCTCTTTATCCTTTTCTTACAGAAAAGAAGGATATATCAAAAAAGATTCAACCTTAAAAATCAATCGGGAGTCGATAAAAAAATTTGTTGAAGAATTAGCCCAGGAAACCGACGAAGATCCGCAAAATGCCAAAATAAAAGTAGAGAATGGAAAAGCGTCCGTTTTCTCGCTTAGCGGCAACGGCACCAAACTCAAGCAGGAAGAAAGTGCCAAAATATTATTCAACTATGTTCAAGAAGAAAAATATGCCGACAGTCTAAAATTGCCAGTTGAAGAAATAGATCCGGAAATTACTACCGACTCGATTGATAATATGGGAATTACCGATTTGCTTGCTGAAGGTCGTTCCAATTTCCGAGGTTCGCCTAAAAACAGAGTTTTTAACATAAAAGTGGCCACTAGCCGGTTTGATGGAGTTTTTATAAAGCCAAAAGAGGAATTTTCTTTTGTAAAAATTTTAGGAGAAGTTGACGGCGAGCATGGCTATTTGCCGGAATTGGTTATCAAAAAAGACAAGACGGAACCGGAGTTTGGCGGAGGAATTTGCCAAGTTTCTACTACCGCTTTTCGTGCCGCCCTGAAATCCGGTTTGGAAATTACCGCCAGAAGAAACCATGCCTATCCGGTTCAGTATTACAATCCCCAAGGAATGGACGCCACCGTATATGTCCCCCGCCCTGATCTTCGATTTATCAACAACACCTCCGGTTATATTCTTATTCAAACCAGAATTGAAGGCACAGAGCTTATTTTCAGTTTTTTTGGCGCTAACGACGGAAGAAAAGTGGAAATAGAAGGACCAAAAATTATTGAAAGAAAGCCGGACGGATCGATGAAAACCACCCTTACTCAAAGAGTGACTGATAAAGATGGAAAAGTAATAATAGAAGATGTATTCAATAGCAGTTATGATTCTCCCAGCAAGTATCCGCATCCGGGAACAACTGGTGGAGTTCTTACTAAAAAACCCAAAGATTGGTCCGATAAGGAATGGCGGGAATATAAAAAAGCCAATGGGGCATAGATTCATTGACTCAATTCGACTTTTTTGATACTATGTTTCTATTGCCAAAGGGCAATTTTATATTGTTAAATTATGCGCTGGTAGCTCAGTGGATACCTGCCTGCCGGTTTAAGGCAGGGAGCAGTAGCCTTCTAAGCTATTGGTCGCAGGTTCGATTCCTATTGTCTGGTCTTAATTCTATATTAAAAATAAAAATGCGCTGGTAGCTCAGTGGATAGAGCAGTAGCCTTCTAAGCTATTGGTCGCAGGTTCGATTCCTGCCCAGCGCACGTTTGCTAATGTATCGGCATGTTAAAAAACAACGCCTATAGCTCAGTTGGTAGACCTACCCGCTTTGCCTTGTAGCATAAATTCATTAAAAAAAATAAATAATCTTGGGTCATTAGCTCAGCTGGTAGAGCAGTTGCCTCTTAAGCAAACGGTCGCAGGTTCGAATCCTGCATGACCCACTACAATTACAATTTTTCAAATAAACACAGATAAAGCAAGGCGAGCGAGGCAGTTGCCTCTTAAGCAAACGGTCGTAGGTTCCCCGCCTACATGCCTAACGGCATGTAAACCGGCAGGCAGGAAATCCTACTGGGCGCACTTCTTTTGGATTTTTTCCGTTTTTTATTGGTTCGGAATATATATGGCGGCTATCGTCCAACGGTTAGGACACAAGTTTGTGGCACTTGGGATTTGGGTTCAATTCCCAATAGCCGCCCAAAATAATTATATAATTTTTACTGTTCATATATACTCTCGCGGTAAAATGTCCGTCTGCGATATTTCAAAAAGATAGCAGACAGGCTTGCCCGCCAATGCCCGTGCCCCTTTAGCTCAATTGGATAGAGCGTCTGGCTTCGGACCAGAAGGTTAAAGGTTCGAGTCCTTTAGGGGGCACAGGCATCAGCAGGCAAAGTCATTAAAAAACTCCCTTGGTCGGGGAGTTTTTTAATACTATCAATTTTATTCCGATGCTTATTCCTTAAGTTTAAAAATATCTTGCAAATCACTCATATTATGCTGGTAATTATTTTTTCTTTCTTCAAACTCGGCTACCACTTCGTTAAATTTGGCTTTATTGAAAACCGATCCCCTGTCTTTTGTTTTTATATATTCCTGCTTCTTCTGTTCGCTCCAGCCAGGATTTTGCACATACACATACCAAAAATAAACGCCGTAACCTAAGGCAACAAAAAGCAAGATAAAAATAATCCACCTCATTTTTTTAACCAAAAAATCGGAAAAACCCCTAAAAACGGTCTTGGGATTCAATGTTTCTTTTATTTTTGCTATATTTATTTTCATTTTTTAATATAAATAACCACGTATAAAACAGAATTCAAAATTTCTTTTTCTTTCTTTTCCACTTTTTCCTGGTCTGACTTGGGAGTGCTTTCACTTACCGGATGAAAAACGCCTATTTCGCTTGAAGGCTGGCTGGAAATTTTGTTTTCCAAAACTTCTTTTTCCTTTTTTATATCCAAAGAAACTATGTTGACATAGTAGGTAAAGTTTTCCAATTTTTTGATAAAATTAACCAGACTGGCATAATTCCCTTTTAAGTTAATTTGCATAGAGATAAAATCTTTATGACTGAGATCATCTTTTATTCCCTTTTCTTCCGGCTTTTTTTTATCATTAGCTTTTTTGGGATCGGCAACCGCTTCTTCTATCTTTAAGGCAATTTTATTTCCGGTTTCATCCGCCAATGATTCCAATTTTTTAATAAAATCGACTTCTTTTTCAGAAACAAGAATGACATCCAATGACTCTTTCTTCTCTTGAATAAGGCCAGAAGCGTCTTTCATTTCCGGAATTTTATCCAGCCGGCCCTTGTCTTCCTGCATATCAATCAATTTTTTTTGAATATCATCAGCCTTGTCTTTTGTTTTTCCAACCATCGGCCTGATAACAAACTGCGCCACCAGAAATATGCCTATAAAATAGGCGACAACAATCATTTTTAGTTTATGTTTTTTCCAGATATTTTTCATTGCTTTTTTAAACATTCTTCTTTTACATCAAAATCCATTTGAAAATCCACATTCTCCTTGGAAACGAGATTCGACAGAGGGAAGGCCAGATTTTCAAAACAACTGCTTTTTTCCAAATTTTCTTTTAACGCTGTTAAGTTGTCCCTGCTGTCAGCCTTGCCTATCAAAAAAACTTTATAATTTTTAGTCTTTATGTCAGTAAATTCAACTCCGGGCAAGGAAGCCTTGCTTAAAATAACAAATAAATTTGACCAATAAATCTGATCTTTCTTTATAGCTAACACTTGAGAGACCTCTTGGTTAGTTCGGCTAAATTCCTCGTCATATTTTTTAATCTCCTCATATTTGTCACTGTCGCTTCCCGCTTTTTGATTGGAAATTATGGAATTAAAATTAATTTCTAAAATTTTTCTTATGCCAAATAAAAAAGAAAAGAATATCAAAAAAAATATAATAATAAAAAGCCCAAACCGCCAAGTCAATTTCAAACGCTTTGCTTTCTCTATTTCCTCTTTCCTGTAGTCAGGCAATAAATTAATATTAACTTCCATGTTTTATTCCTTTTAGGGCCAACCCGATGGCCGTAGTATATTTTATCGAATTATTTTTATCAATTATGGGCAAATTGTTCCCGAAATTCAAATTAACCCAAGGATCACCAAGCATCACATCCTTGCAAAGCCTGGTGGTCAGATAAGGAACAATACCCCTCAAATTAGAGCCGCCGCCGCAAAGAATTATTTTTTTTATTTCCAGCGATCCCTTGGAAATACCGCCATAAAAGTCTATTGTTTTTTCTATTTCTGTAGCCAGATTTTCCAACATCGGCTTAATAATATTAAAAATGGAATTTTCTTCAAAAGAATGCTCTATGCCCTGATTTATTTTTATTTTGTCCGCCTCTTTTTTATCGATATTCAGGCTTTTGGAGATGCTGTCTGAAATGACTTCCGAAGAAAAAGGAATGCTGGAAGTAAAAGAAGGAAGATTGCCTTCGGAAATTATAAAGCTGGTTCTTCTGGCTCCGATATCAACAATCAAAAAAACTTCTTTGGAAAGTTCAAAGGGAATAAGGCTTCTTACTGAAGCGATGGACTCCACTTCCATTCCGTACACCTCCAATCCGGCCAACCCCAAAACTTCAACCGTGTCGTCCACTATTTCTTTGGAAACGGCCGCCGTAAGAACATTCTGCTTTCCGCCAGCTTCTTCCAAAAATTGCCAATCAAAATAAACTTGGTCCGAGGACAACGGAATGTTGGCTTCCATTTCCCATTTTATCGCTTCCCTTGCCTCCTCTTCGTTCACTTTAGGAATGCTTATTATTCTCAAAAAAGCCTTGGATTCCGGAATAGAACAAATAACCTTTCTGGTATTTATTTTTTTGGGAATAGTTTTTTTCATAGCCGCCTTGATAATTTCCGCCACTTTGTTCTTTTCCATTATTCTTCCGTCATCTAAAAATCCTTCCGGAATATCAGCATGGGCGTATCCCCTAACCCGATCAATCCGACCGTCTTTTTCCAATTGAAAAATCTTCACCGACAGATCGCTTAAATCGACAGCGCAAAATTTGTCATCAAAACTTATTATATTTTTAGTAAAAAAACTCATTTCTGATTTCTTAACTTTCTTTTTTATTATAGCTCTTCCCAGAGATCTATGGAATATTCACTGCCTGTAGGAAAGAAAGCTGGCGGACAATAAAGAAGATTATTATTAAAATTATAAATACGGAGAGCAAAACCATTGACCCCATGATTGAAATATGGCTGGAGATAAGAAGCGATTGCGCCATTGATGGTCAATGACGCGTTGGTAAATCCGTGATCATTCATCCCCACCCGGCCATTTTGAGCCAGAAGCGCCGCGTCTACCACAAATTCGTTCGGACAATTTCTAACCACAGTAATGTCTCTTTGCGCCACCAGCCCGATGATGTTATTGCAATCATAATTTGAATATCGCAGATTATCCAAACCAATATAAATATCTTTGTAAGTTCCTCCCGAAAGATCCGCAGCAGCAATAGTTATTCTTCTATCATTCACCGTTCCTTCTACCCACGCCCTGTCTTCTACAAAAATAATTCCATTATCCGGGATGGAAAAATTTCTCACGCAATCACCGCTGCAAGAATTGCAAGTGTCTGTTCCCACATTTTTCTTATACTTGCTTATGGAAAGAGCGGTGCTATGGAAAGTGTCCACCGTGCAAATGTCAAAGGTGCCATCAGTTTTTAAAATAATTCTTCTTCCGCTACCGCTGTTATCAAAATAGCACCCGGTGGAAGTACAATTATTAATATTAGTTCCGCTAGGTTTTTGAGCTTCCGTTTTCATACCGCCCAAATCCGTAGTTACTCCATTAAAGCTGACTTCCGGCACCGGAAATTCCCTTCCGGCTTCGAAAACATCCGGCCTGTCCGGCACAGTTCCTTCCGGCCATGGTTGAGGAGTAGTCGGTGCGTAAGGATCGGCCGGGACTTGATGCGTGTGAACGCCAAAATCTTTTGAACTGCCGCCGTGGGAAGGATCATTGAAGGAAGAAGAGAGCGCGCTGACTATATTGTGAGCAATACCATCAAAACGGATGCCGACATTGGAATGGATCTTTCCGAAAACTTCCGCCTGATCGCCGAAATTGATAAAATCGTTGGTTAAAAACATATATTCACTCCAGGAAGGACGGCGAAATCTTACTTGCACAGATCTGGTCATCCCCGGATTTTTATAAGTCCAGCCGGTTGATTTTACCAACACAATAGTGGATCCGGCTTGGGGAGGAGTAACTTCAATTTTATATTTTCCTCTGCCCTCATAATCAACTTCGTAAGGAGTATTCACTCCTAAAGCGCTGCCACTTCCCCAAAAATTGATTATCTGCTGGGCTGTCTTGCCTGATGTTTCGTGAGCCAGATACCATCTGTAGTAATAAACTCCGGCCTCGGCTATTTGGAAAGCCTCTTCTTTTTCCACGCGATTGAAACTGAAATTAATCTGGGAAGTAATATAGCTAATCATTGAAACAAGAATAATTGAAACTATGGTCATAACCACCAAAATATATGCCAGAATGGAACCTTTTTTATTTTTTTTGTAATTTTTTAATAATTTTACAAAATTCATTTTTTATTTTTAAAATAATTTATTTTAAGCGGTCGTAATCATTCAAATTTCTCATTTCCACAAAAGACTGGAGTTCAATGTTGTCCGGCGCGTGATATGGATCAATATTAATTTTAAGATGTATTTTAACCAACCTGATTTCTGACACAGAAGCGGGAGTAGCCAGAGCCGGGCTGGCCACTTCGTCCCCTGCAAAATCTTTGCCATAATAGTAAAAAATCGGTTCGGTTGAAAGATTGACGATGCTATTGGCTATTGTTGCCACTTGCTGGTCGCCAGTTTGATAGGATTTAGGTATGGTTCCTGACGGATCAGTCACCCCCAAAAAAACACTGCTTCCGCTCTTATAAAAATGCAGTCTTTCGGTATCGCCGTCATTATCATAGTCGGAATACAGCACTAAATCATTATCATTGGCAGATTTTACCGGATAGGATCCGTTATCTGCCTGGCGAGTTCCTCTTATGTAATTTACCATTTTTCCCATTCCCTGAGAAACTGCCATGGAAGTTCGACCCATCTCCAAAGCAAAGGAATTGGTTCGCCAAGAGTTTAAAAACAACATGGAAAAACCAATCATACCTATGCTAAAAATAGTAATAGCCATCATAGCCTCTACCAAACTCATTCCTTTCTCTTTTTTAAACATTTTTTTATTGTAACGTAAGAGTTACTGACTCACTTTTTAGAGTATCGGCTTCGATTGTCACCTGAGAAGTATATTCCTGAAATCCGTCAGCGGTAATTTTCACATCGTATGTTCCTGGCAAAAAGGGATCGGAATTAACCGGGAAAAAAGCGGCTCCGTCTTCGGATGAAGTGACAGTAGTATCGTAGCCCAGAGCATTGGTAAGCTTGACTTCTGCGCCGGAAAGCGGCGTGCTATCATCGCTTCTTATAATCTTAACCAGATAAGAAGCCAGGGTTTTGCTGGCTAATTTAACTTTCACAGACAAGGAAGGATCAGAGAATAAAGTAAAGGGAGACACAGGATCGACAGAAATTAATTCATAATCAGTAACAAGGGGAGAAAGCGTAAAAGCGTATGATCCAGGACTGATATCGGAAAATTCTTTGACTCCGCTGGAATTAGTGCTGCTGTCTTCTTCTTTATTGTAAATAAGAGAATCGTTAGTGGCATCATTACCCAAAATTTTCCCGCCTTCTATGCGAAAAGCGATATCACCGACAGAATTATCCAGATAATCAACCGTATTGATTGTCAGATCTGATAATTTGTTTTGTATGATAGCTGAAGTATTGACTGATCCGGTAATTACGGAAGCGTGAACAAATTTAGGTTTATAAGTGGAACCAGGATAAGGAGGCATAGTAACAACTGTTTCATAATCCGACTGGGAAACAGTGATTTCATATTTATTTATAGAATCAGTAACACGATCCCCCATGAATACAGCGTTACCGTCACTATCGGTAGATTTGGTTTCGTCTAGCCCGGTATCGCTATTAACCACACGAACGGTGGAATTAGCTATGCCAGACCATCCGGGCTGATCGCTGAAGACATTTACAAAAAGAATGCCGTCACCCGGATTGGCTACTTCCAATCCTGGCGGAACGAAACGGGAAAATAATTTGACCTGGCTGCTTTCGCTCCCTCCGTTACCCCATGAAACCGTAATGGTAACTTTTTTATAATCCTCAAAAGCCGTGTCGGCCGGATAAACTCCATCATAAGGATCTTCCACATATTCTACCAGAGTAGTTACATGAAAATTTTTTCCGTTTTCCAAAACATCTTCTTCCTGAGGAATATTTCCGCTTACCCCTCCAGTGGTTGTGCCGATATCGTCATATTTTAAATTCCGGACGATTTCCATCTTTTCATTGGCCAGAGCTAACCCTCCCAGTCTGCTTTTTACTTCAATGATATATCGGGTGCCAGCCGAAAAAGTGCTATAAAAAGTCAGAGTGATCAAAGAAAAAATAAACAAAACCGTAAGCGCTTCAATGAAGGTGGTTCCGAGATATTTTCTCTTATTTTTTATTTTTTCCATTGGAATATTTGATTTTTTATTTTATATTTTCCATTACACCATATATCGGCTGTAACATAGAAACAGCAAAAAATCCGACAGCCGCACCGATAACAATCATCAATACCGGTTCGATGATAGAGGACATATTCTTGGTCAACTGATCGACTTCATCTTCATAAAATTCAGCCAGTTTTAGAAGCATGGACTCAGTTTTTCCCGTTTCCTCTCCAACCTCCAGCATTTGAGTTACCAATACCGGAAATATAGAAGGGTTTTGACCGATTACCTTGCTCAAATTAACTCCTTTTTGCACCTGTTCGATGCTGTCCCGCAAAACAATTTTATAGAAATGATTGGTTAGGGTGTTGGAAACAATTTTAAGAGCTTCCACGACAGACACGCCGCTTTTCAAAAGAGAGCTGTAAATCCGGCAGAATCTGGCACAATTTATTTTGACCACCATATTTTTCGTCAGCGGATTTTTTAGAAGAACAAAACTCACTGTTTTTTTGCCTGCTTTGGTTGCCACGAAAATTTTCAAGAAAATACCTAAGAATACGAAAACAACCGCTATCAAAATACTGTGATCCTTGAAGGCATCGCTTAGGGCAATGACGAACTTGGTAGCGGCAGGCAACTCTACATCCATATCTTTAAATACGCTCAGAAGTTTGGGCAAAATATAGGTCAACATTATTATAGCGATGCCGATCATAACCACCAAAATGACCGACGGATACATCATAGCCCCCTTTATTTTGCTCATCAGCTCATGCTCTTTTTCCAGTTGCAAAGCCAAAATATCCAATACTTCTTCCAGGTTTCCGCCTGTTTCTCCCACACGAACCATATTGACAAAAAGGTCATTAAAAATAGCAGGATATTTGGCCAAACTATCGGCAAAAGTGGCTCCTGCTTGAATGTCTTTGAATATATTATCCAGAATTTCAGCAAATCTTTTATTTCTTGTCTGAGCGGAAATATTGCTGATAGCCCGGGATAAAGGAAGGCCGGAAGAAACCATAACGCCCAAATTTCTGGTAAACATCAGCTTGTCTTTCAAAGAAATTCCCCAAAACCTATCCATCAGTTTTACGCTGATTTTGTCGGTTTCTTCGTTTTTAAATTCTTTGAAAGAGGTCAGCATAAAACCATCAGCTCTTAGCTGATTGGCCAAATCCCGCTCATTTTTAACCTCCAGTTCGCCGCTTTTTGTTTCTCCGGAAAAACTTTTAGCAGTGTAAAAAACTTTCATACCCTATGTTTTTATTTTTTGTTTTACAGTTTTATTTTATGTGAAAAATATTCAAATTTATTCCTTGGTTACTCGTAAAATTTCTTCCAATGATGTCACTCCTTGAGCAGCTTTAATAAATCCGTCTTCAATCATGGAAATCATTCCTGCTTCCCGGGCCTTATTATCCAGCTCTTCCGCTGAGGCCTTTTGAGAAATCATCTTTTTTATATCTTCGTCCATTTCTAAAACTTCAAATAATCCCAACCTTCCCTTGTATCCTTCCGTGCATTGTTCACAACCACCGGCCTTGAACAATTTTATGTCGCTCCATCCGCTTTTGGCGTCGATTTTTCCCTTAAAAAACTCACTTTTTTTAAGCGATTCCAGTATCTGATCCATATCATAATTTTTCTTAAAAACTGCCAACTCTTTTTCTCCCATTTTATATTCCTTCCGGCAGTCAGGACAAAGCTTTCTCACTAATCTTTGGGCGACAATAAC
>JAKQLJ010000010.1 GCA_029567195.1 bacterium
TTTGCAACTTTGGCCAGCCTGAACTTAGCTACAGTCTTAGCTGCAATTTTGATTTTTTCCCCTGTCGCAGGATTGACTCCCATTCTGGCTTTTCGGTGCACCTTGACCATCTTTCCAAAACCAGGGACAACAAACTGTCCGTTCTTCTTCACTTCAGAATAAGCCAGATTTGCTAATTCATCCATGAGCGTTGTCACATCCTTTTTTGCCAAGTTGGTTTTTTCAGCCAAAGCGGAAAGGATTTGCGACTTTGTCATTTTCGCCATATTGTTTTTTAATTAATTATTTATTTATCCCCTATGCCCCGATTATACCATTTTTACTGAATTTTATGCAATACCTGGAATTACCATCCTCCGCCACCTCCGCCACCGCCTCCTCCGCCAGCGCCGCCGCTACCACCTGAACCGGAGGGAGCAGAAACGTTGAAAGCAATATTTGAAGATAAGTTACTTATAGTGCTTGCAAAATTATCCGCATTAAAAGCGGAAACATTTCCGACATACCAGACAGGCGCATAATAAGAAAAATAGTCTTCCCCGTAAATTTCTTTCATCCTGTTGATCCATTGTTCAGTTATTCCAAAAACTACGGCATAGGGGAGAAATTTTTCAAATATATTTTCTTTTTCATAGAATTTCGCCCGATCCTTATCTACTGTTTCCATAAAAAGTTTAAAACCCTTTATCTGCCAATTAATTTCCGCTCCGGCTGGCGTTCTTTTAGGCATAATAAAGCCAAAAATAAGCATGATAGCCCCGGAAACGAAAAATGCCAATCCCCAAAATTTAGAAATTGGTCCGATAAAAAACATCAAAAAGATCATAACCGCTCCGGTCGCTATAAAAGCTGTTTTAAAATAAAGGCCTAAAACAATTATAAGTTTTTTTATCTCCAGACTCTTTTTTGCCTTATTTTTTATATCGCTGACTGATTTATAAAAATTATTCTTGAGCGAAGATAATTTTTTTGTTTTGCTTCCGCCAAAAATTCCCTGCAAAATTTTTTTCTGAGCCGCGTTCAGTTTGGCTTCCTCTTTCGGATTTTCATTTTTCCTCAGCTCGTAATCTTTAGAATGAAAAAACAAAATTTTTTCATCCAATTCCTTTATCAGAATGAGTTTTTTAACAGCCAGGTTTATTATTTCCGCCGTTATAAAGCTATTATCAAAGCTTCCGTTTTTTTTCAGCATTCCAAGTTCAATGGGAGACAAATTTCCCGGTGCATCATATTCCGGTATTACTGTCTTATCTATTCTAGGATCTTTGCCATATTTCCACCAAAGATAAAAGCAACCTAAAAATACGGCTATGGGAAGCAGCAACGAAAAATATGGACTATACTTTTCCCAAAAACCGGGCTGATAAGGAGTAAAAATATTTTTGGGAAAAGATACAGAAACGGTAATTCCCTGATTGGCCCTAAGAATATCTATTGAATAAAAATCCAATAAATTTTGCGAATTCCAAACATAAGCCGCAAGATTTTTATTCTTTGATCCCAAATTTCCAGTATAATATTCAACTTGGGAATTTTCTTTCGTCACTTCAGGTGGAAAAACAAGGCTAGCATGGAATTTATCAGTTTCAATC
>JAKQLJ010000016.1 GCA_029567195.1 bacterium
CTTGTTAGCATTTCAATTATTCCTGCCGGCGTGCAAGGCAAAAAATTCCCCTTTCCCATAGCCATTTTCCCAAAATTGAACGGATGAAAGCAATCAACATCCTTTTTGACACTTATTGCCTCCAATACTGCCTCTTCGTCTATATGTTTTGGCAAAGGCAATTGAACTAAAATTCCGTGAATGCCGATATCACCGTTTAATTTATCTATTAAATCCGCCAATTCTTTTTGAGTGGTTTTTTCCTCCAATTTATGGACTTGAGATTTTATGCCCAATTCTTCAGCTGTTTTTTCCTTATTTTTCACATAAATTTGTGAAGCCGGATCTTCTCCAACCAAAACAACCGCTAATCCCGGAATAATTCCTTTCTTTTTTAGCCTTTCCACTTCCCCTTTTAATTCCCGACTCATTTCCCGAGCCATTTTTTTCCCGTCTATTATCGTAGCAATCATAAAAAGCGATAAATTTGATTATATGGCAATTATAGCATAAAAAGCCAATCCGCCAATAATTCTTCTGTTTATTATTTTCCTTTATTTAAGCCTTATTTAAGAAAAATTTAAAAATAAAAAGGCGCCGGCGCTTGACAAAATCAATGCCGTCTGCTATACTGCCTACACACAAAAATAAAGAACCTTCAAAAAAGAAAAGGAGTGTTTGATGAGAGGACCGCCCGAAATTTCTTACACAAACTTAAGATCAGCCCATTTTATCGGCACCCTCTTCGACGCCAACGACGCCGCCGGCGCGTAGTCGCCCTCATCGGCCAAAGGCCTGCCAGAGTCGGCAGGTCGGACTCGGAGAATCAATGCGACACTACCTCGGTGTCAGCGGCTTCTCCGGCCTTGACGCGATTTAAGGATCCGGAGAAGAGAAAATTTCCGCTCGCGGGCAACAAGGAAGTGCGACAGTGTCGTCGCCGCTTCTTTCCCGCCAATGGCGGAAGGCCTACCGGCGTTTGGGGAGACAGCCTCCTCTCCTATGAGCAATGGGAGGGCACGCGTGATCACGCAGCTTCCCAACGCCGGCAGGCACTACAAAAGAATCCCGCTCCTCATCAAATTGAGTTGAGCGGCGAACGATTTTGGCCTCACGCCGGGATGGAGGGTCCAATGACCGCTACATCTGGATTTCAGTGACCAAACAAAAATCACACCACTGATGCCAAAAGCAACCCCCCAGAGAGACTTTTCTCCTGGGGGTTTTTATTTGCCTAAATTTTATTTTAGTGATAGGATATCACTATAAAATAACTCCCAATTACAAAGATCAAAATAACTTGTCATTCTGAGGCAAATTTTGGTTCTTATAAAAATTTGTCTCAGGATGACGAATTATGCATGAAAAATAATTTAAATACTTCACCTCTTGCCGATCGCATTCGCCCGGAAAATCTTTCTGATTTTTTTGGTCAGGAAAAATTAGTGGAAAAAAATTCCTTTCTTGTCCGCGCTATCAACAATGACCAAATTCCCTCCATGATTTTTTGGGGTCCGCCTGGTAGCGGAAAAACCACTTTGGCTAAAATAATTGCCAAAACCACCCGATCTCTTTTTTATCAGTTAAGCGCAGTCGCCAGCGGAAAGAAACAACTTCTTGAAACCATAGAAAGAGCCCGAGAAAATAAAAATAGAAACAAAAAAACTATTCTTTTTATTGATGAAATTCATCGCTGGAACAAGGCGCAACAAGACGCCCTCCTTCCTTGCGTGGAAGACGGAACAATAATTCTTATCGGCGCCACCACGGAAAATCCCAGTTTTGAAGTAATTGGCGCGCTTGTTTCCCGCACCCGAGTTTTTGTGCTGGAAAAATTGTCTCCGGAAAATATAGAAAAAATAATCAGCCGCGCTGTAAAAATTTTAAAAAATGACGGAATAAACTTAAAAATTTCTGAGAAAACTATCAGGCTTCTTGCCCGGCTTTCTAATGGCGACGCCCGAATGGCACTCAATACCTTGGAAGTTGCCGCCAACCAAAATCAGGAAATAACCCCGAAACTTATAAAAGAAATTCTCCAAAAATCCCATCTTCTTTACGATAAAAATGGAGAAGAACATTATAATATCATTTCCGCTCTCCATAAATCAATGCGTGGCGGTGATGCCGATGCCGCCCTTTATTGGCTGGCACGGATGCTGGAAGGTGGAGAAGATCCAATTTATATCGCCCGCCGCTTGGTCCGTTTTGCCTCGGAAGACATCGGTCTGGCTAATAACACCGCCCTTGTCTTGGCTAATGCCGTTTTCGATGCTTGCCATAAATTAGGCGTTCCGGAATGCAATGTTCATCTGGCCCAATGCGTCATTTATATGGCCAAATCCAAAAAGGACATTACTGCTTATTTGGCTTATAAAAAAGCGCAAAAAGATGTTGAGGAATTGGGTAATCTTCCTGTTCCCCTCCATCTTCGGAATGCTCCGACAAAATTAATGAAAGATTTGGATTATGGGAAAAATTATAAATATACGCCCCTGGAAGACAGCTCCGATCAAAAATATTTTCCGGAAGATTTAAAAAATAGAAAATACATATAAAAAGAGACTCATCCGAAGATGAGTCTTATTGCTTAGCTGAGGTTAGCGATCAAAAAGATTCCGATGGAAATCTTGAGATGCGATGTAAATCGCGAAAACGCTTTTGCCTAGAGCAGCGGCTTTTTGGCTGTAGAAACCGACGTTGTCCAGAAAGCGCCAAGTTAAAGAGGCAATGTCGATAATTTCTATGGCAACCTCGTTTCCGTTGCCATTCAAACCCTGACGAATTTTCTGGTTTGCCTTTTTAAGCCTTTTTTGCAAGGCCGAAACATAACCACAAAACCAATTCTTTTTCCCTTTCCCTATTCCTGCCTCTGCTTCTTTGAGAGCTTCCTCCAAAGACATGGCAATTTTTCCTAGTAAAACTCGTTCCAATTCTTTCTGCTTATCCATTTTTTAAATCCTTCCGTGTGTTTTTTTGGTTTGATTCCAATATTCTCCAAAACAAAAAAGTTTGTTTTCAAACTTTTGCAAAGGAACGAATCCCCTATAAAAAATATACCACTATGAAAAACAATAATCAAGCAACATAAATTTCTTAAAATAAGCCTTCGATTATTCCTTTTTCATCTATATCAATCCCTTCTGCCGCCGGAATTTTTGGCAGTCCCGGCATTGTCATAATGTCTCCAGAGAGCGCCACAACAAATCCGGCACCATTGGAAATTCTCACTTCGGAAATGGTAACGGTAAAATTTTTGGGACGACCCAAAATCTTCGGATTATCAGTCAAAGAATATTGGGTTTTTGCGATACATACCGGAACTTTATCCAGCTTGTTTTTTTCTATTTTTTTTATTTCTTCTTTGGCTTTTGCGCTCAAAATAACATTTTTGGCGCCATAAATTTCTTTGGCTATTATATTGATTTTCTCGCTTATACTTTTTTCCGTGCCATAAAGAGGTTTGAATTTAGATTTTTTTCTGAGCGTTTTAAGAACCGAATCAGCCAGATCCTTTCCTCCTTTTCCGCCTTCCGCCCAAACTCTGGAAACCGCCATTTCCACCCCTAAATCCCGGCAAACTTTTCTAACATAATCTATTTCTTCCCGGATGTCAGTCGGAAAAACATTAACTGCTACTATCGCCGGCACGCCGAATTTTTTAATATTCTCGACGTGTTTTTCTAAATTCGCCACTCCTTTTTCCAGAAAGTGCAAGTTTACATTTTTTACTTCTGATAATTCCATCCCTCCGTTATATTTCAGCGATCTTATAGTAGCCACGATCACCACTGCATCCGGCCTGAGTTTTGCCAGCCGGCACTTTATATCAAAAAATTTCTCCGCTCCCAAATCCGCTCCGAAACCGGCTTCAGTGATAAGATAATCGCCAAGCTTCAATCCATAACGAGTAGCCAGCACACTGTTGCAACCATGGGCGATGTTAGCAAAAGGCCCGCCATGGATTATGGCCGGAGTGTGTTCCAGAGTTTGTACCAAATTGGGCTTTAGAGCGTCTTTTAGAAGGACAGCCAGAGCGCCGGTTACCTTTAAGCTTTTGGCAAAAACCGGCCGATCTTGAAAATCATAAGCTACGATTATTTTATCTATTTTCTTTTTTAAATCGGTCATATTTTCCGCCAGACACAAAATAGCCATTATTTCCGAAGCCACAGAAATATTAAAATTTTCCGGTCGTCTGAGTTCTTTATTTTTTTTGCTCAAATCAACAGTCACATTTCTTAGCGCCCGATCGTTAAGATCCATGCATCTTTTCCAAGTCACTTTTTTCGGATCAATTCCCAAGGCATTTCCATGATAAATATGATTATCAATTATAGCCGCCAAAAGATTATTGGCAGTCGTTATAGCATGGATGTCGCCGGTAAAATGCAAATTTATCTCATCCATCGGCATCACTTGCGAATATCCCCCGCCGGCCGCCCCGCCTTTTATCCCCATACATGGTCCCAATGACGGTTCGCGAAGAGCCAATATCGTTTTGTGTCCCATTTTGTTCATTGCCTGGACCAAACCAATGGAAGTGGTCGTCTTTCCCTCCCCGGCCGGGGTTGGATTTATGGCTGTCACCAACACCAATTTTCCGTCCTTATTTTTTTTTATTCTTTTCCACAATTCCGGTTTTAGCTTGGCCTTATATTGGCCATAAAATTCCATCTCCTCTTTTTTTATTCCCGCTTTTTTTGCAATCACATCAATTGACTGTATTCTCGCCTCTTGGGCGATTTGGATATCAGTTTTCATATCTCTTTTATTTACCAATTATTTGCAGAGCAATTTTTCTTGGCCTGGCATTATCCAATTCAACGGCAAAAATATTTTGCCATTCTCCCAGTTGCAGTTCCGACTTCACAATATTCAAAAAAACATTAGGCGTTAAAAACAAAGCCTTGCAATGACTGTGCCCGTTTATCGGTTCATTTTCATTCATATTAACCGTTCTGATTTTGAAATTATCATGCATATATCTCATCGTTTTCGGCGCTACCTTTTCCAGCGTTTTTTTGAGATCCCCCAAAAGCAAAGGCTCCGCTTCTTGAACAATGACGGCCATGGTAGTATGCATTGACTGGATATTAATCACCCCGTTTTTTATACCATTTTCTTTGACGATTTTTTTTATCTTTTCTGTGATATTTATAAAGTCCAAAGTAGCACTGGTAGAAAGCTCTATTATATGGTTTATTATTTTCATTTTTTTAAATTATTTATCTATTTAAACGTATAACCAATATACAATAAAACAGGCAAGCAATAAAGTGGAAAAAAATACGCTTATAATAGCGCTTATTGCCTCCTGATTTGCCCCTAAATTATTTCTTCTTTTATTTTATTAATGATTTCCGCCGCTTTTTTATTTTTCCTTAAATTTTCAATGCACGCCATCACTCCATCAACTTTTTTGACCAAACTGGGTTGCTTGAGAAGAAAAGCGCGCATGGATTTATTGTCCGGTTTCTTCTCAAAATATTTAGCCAGAATAGCATACCAGAAATCAATACTTTCCTGCCTTACATGAAAATCAATTTTAATTTTAGGCGAGCTGTTAAAAAAATTTACCAGCTTTTCCCAGTTGTTGTAATAATCGTACACCAGCTCGTCTTCCCAAATTTTGGCCGGCAGGTTATAAAAATCGGTCGTATTTTCTAAAGAATAAAATCCGTATTTATTCAGAAGCTCTTCTCTTTTCATATCGCAATAAAGATGAAATTTCCAACCAGCTTCAAAATGAGTCAATCCGGAAAAATCAAGATTTATTTTAGGAAAATACAGATGAGTGTCTTTTCTTCTTATGTTTTCATCAACTCGCCTGATATCCGGAAAGACCGAGCCTAAAAAAAATTCGTCTTTATTAATTTTCCCCAAAGGATACTTGTCTCGCTCTTCTTCTCCCAGTTTAGAAATAATTTCTCCCGATTCGATGGAAGAAAAAAACTTTTGAGTATATATTATATGAGCAATTTGAGAAGCCATAGTGTTTCTATTATAAACTAGAAATGAAAGAAAAGAAAAATGCCCGCCGCCCCGAAGGACGGTGGGCAGAAGCAACAAACTGATTAAACCTTGACGATGCAAGGCATGGAAATAACCCTGCCCTTTTCATCACATTTTGGCTTTTCGCCGGAAATGACAATGGGGATTGCTCCTCCGTCTGTCGACATTTCAAAAATCTGTTCAGGAGTCAGATTAACCCTAACCTCTTTTCCCATACCCAACCTCCTTTCTTGGTCTTCTTTGGTGAGAATTATTAGAAGCCAAAACTACTTCACGTAGTATTTTTCCTTCATTCTTTGATCATCTTTTTTTTGCTCCTCCTCTATCCTTGCTTTTGCTATGCTTCTTAAATTAACCAGGTCTTTTTTACTTAATTCCAAAGCGAGTTTGACCAGATTTTTTTTATTGTTGAGTTTCGGATTTTCAACAACTTCCGCCAAAAGCAAATCAAGAATAGCGCCAATCATCGGTCCGGGTTTGATACCTATTTTTTTTATCAAATCGTTGCCGTTTATTTTTAACTGTTTAACGGAAATGGCGTCCTTGCTTACCTTCTCCACCATATATTTAAAATGGCGGAGTTTATACGGAACAGCCTTGGCTACTCCCGAACCCAATCTGTCTCCAATCCGAACATCAATCAAATCATTAATGTTTTCCAATCCCACGCTTCGGACCACTCTTCGCACTCCTGCTTCTCCCACTTCGTCGACATTATAATAAAACATATGATTTTTCACCAAAAGAACTGTTTTATCAATAATATCCTTCGAGAAACGAAGACGCCACAAGATTCCCCGCGCTATTTTGGCCCCGGCATATTGATGGTTATAAAAAGTAGTCGCCTTTCCGCTGCCGCCTTTGGTTGCCGGTTTTCCAATATCGTGCAGAAGACAGGCTAATCTTACTTCCAGCTTCTCTGACGGGCACTTTTCAAGAGATGCCACCAAGTGATCAAATACAAACCGATATGGTCCGTCGTAATGATGAAAGCCCTGTTCCATCCCCACTGACTTTTTCATCTCTGGAATAAACTCAAAAAGCAAACTGGATTCATAAAGCAGTTTTATCCCTCCGGCCGGATTAGGAGATAAAATTATTTTTTCAAATTCATCCTTTATTCTCTCTTTTGATATATATTTTAAATTCTTGGCATTCTTCTTAATTGCCGCAAAAGTCTTTTTTTCAATTCCAAATCCCAACTGAACGGCAAACCTTATTGCTCTCATCATTCTAAGAGCATCTTCATTAAAACGATCATCTGCTTCTCCAACCGCCCTGATTATTCTCTTTTTTAAATCATCTTGTCCGCTAAAAGGATCGATTATTTCATATTTACTCTCATTCGCTTCGGTTCGCTTACCATTCGCGATTTTCACGGCCATAGCATTGATCGTAAAATCACGCCTCGATAAATCATCCTCAAGCGTTTTGGCAAATTTTACCTCATCAGGATGACGCTTATCGGAATATTTTGATTCAATACGATAAGTCGTAACCTCTACCACCTTAACTTCCTCCCCTGCCTGAGGGGAGGTGTCTGCAGGACGGAGGGGAGGAAGCATCACTTCATTTCTCACTTTTATTCCTACCGTCCCAAATTCATTCTCATACACGCTGTCCGGAAAAATTTTCATTATCTCCTCCGGTTTGGCATTGGTCGCCACGTCCCAGTCTTTCGGTCCGCCAGCTGGCGGATTTTCCATGATTGTATCCCTCACGCATCCACCCACCACAAAAGCCTCAAAGCCCTCGGCTTCGAGTTTTTGGATAATTTTTATTATATGAGGTGGTATTTTATTTTTCATAAAATTTTGGTGCGCTTGGCAGGAATTCCTGTCCGCCTCTGGAGGAGAACCTGCGACTTTCAAAATATATTTGCCGTGCCCCCACCAAGAATCGAACTTGGATCTAAGGCTTAGGAGTCCCTTATTCTATCCGTTGAACTATGGGGGCAAAAAATTATTTACCTATTATCTTTTTTATCTCTTCGTCAATTTTTTCATTCCAGAAATGACCAACATTATCAATCTCCATTAGTTTAATTTTTATTTTTCTTAAAAATTCAGCTGATTTTTCATCGCAAAAAAATAAATCATTCTTTCCTCTTATAATCACAATATCAATATTATTTATTTCTTCCAACAAGGAGAGTGTGTTTGCCCTTGAAAAAATTAAAGCTTTCTTCATTCCCCTTATTATTTTTAAGGGATTAATTATTCGCCTGTGCCCGGAAGGCATGTCTTCTTTCAAACGAAGTTTAATCCACTGCCACAATAACACAAAGATATTCCTTTTTATAACCACCGGGTTAACCAGAATTATTTTTTTACCCTTGATTTTTTCTCTATTAAGCAGAGTAAAGTGACAACCAAAACTATGGGCAACAATTACATCGTAGTCTAAATCAAAGGAACTTTTTATATTCTCTTTCCAAATTTCCAAAACATTTTCAAACTGAGGAAAATTTTTTCCCTGATCCATCCACCCGGGAATGAAAATTATTTTTTTATTCATATTTTTATTTGGTGGACTGTACCGGAGTCGAACCGGTGGCCTCTGCAATGCGAATGCAGCGCTCTACCAACTGAGCTAACAGCCCGTAAATACTATATACAATCCTTCTCTATCCGATACAAGATGAGTCCCGACGCTCCGGTTGGGACCCCGACCTTACGTCGAGGTTAACAGTTCTTAATTTTTTTTACTACATCAGAAAAACAATCTTTCAACCAATAAGTATAATTTTGCGAATTATTTTTTATGTCCTCTGAAAGACTTTTTGGATCAATCCATTTCCAATCATCCACTTCATCAAGATTCAGCACCGGATCTCCGTTATATTCTCCAAAAAACACATGATCATATTCATATTCCGTAAGATTATTATCTAATTTTGCTTTGTAAACAAACTCGTGTATTTCTTTTAGTTCTGAATCAAACCCCATTTCTTCTTTTAGCCTTCTGTGCGTCGCAGAAATCGTATTTTCTCCGGGCAGAGGATGGCTACAGCAAGTGTTTGTCCAAAGTCCGCCGGAATGGTATTTGCTTTTTGCTCTCCTTTGAAGCATCAATTCTCCCTTGGAATTGAAAATAAAAACAGAAAAAGCCCGATGAAGAAGCCCTTTTTCATGTGCCTCCATTTTTTCCGCTTCTCCCGTAATTTTATCCTGATTGTCAACTAAAATTACTTTTTCCATAATTTTGTCGTGGGTATTACTGGACTCGAACCAGTGACCTCGCCGATGTGAACGGCGCGCTCTAACCAACTGAGCTAAACACCCGAATAATAAAAAAGAAAAATCAAGATAATTGCCCAGTAATATTCATCGAAGGTTTGGTTCAGTGGACCTGAGGAGACTCGAACTCCTGACCTCTTCCATGCCATGGAAGCGCTCTACCAACTAAGCTACAGGCCCAAAAAATAAATTTTAAAAAACTAAACTAATGATATACAGTTATATTGATATAGTCAATAAAAATCTATTTGCTAGTATAAGGCAATAATATTACACTAGAATCATGAAGAAACCGGAAAATTTTCTTGATAAACTAAAAAAATATCCAATTGATATATGGTTTTTCTTTTTATTTTTATTTACTTTTAGTTTAACGAACAGGAAAGTATTGTTTTACTTTCCTTTAAAAGAAACATTCAATGAATATGCTGGCCTATATATTTATATATCCGACATATCCTTAGCATTTTCTATCTTTTTCTGGATTATATTGAAATTATACAATAATTATACTGAATCGTCAAGAAAAAAGCTGTGGATAACTTATTTACAACACAAGTTATCAACAATGTCAACAGCATTATTTTCTACACCTGTCCTTTATATACCCTTATTTTTATGCCTTTGGTCATTTTTATCTATCGCTTGGTCAGAAAATCAACCAGTAGCTATTTTTAGATCAATAAAAATATTAGAATTTTATCTTCTTTATCTATTTATAATATTCCGTCTCATTCCTATATTGTTCCACGTGGAACATTATGACAATCAAAAGCAATCTACTCTTGAACTTTCAAATGTTCCACGCCCATCAAGTGGAATGTTCCACGTGGAACATTATATTCGAGGTGGAACATTTTCCATGAACTGGAGCATTTTCACTCTTGTTATATTGTTAACCGCAATAATTCAATCCTTTTTAGCTTTAATCCAAGTAATACGGCAAAAATCAGTTGGACTGTTATGGCTAAAAGAAAGCGTTATATCTCCGGATATGCCAGGAATAGCCAAAATAGTAGTAGATGGGGAAAAATATATACGATCCTATGGTTTATTCCCACATCCTAACATAATGGGCGGGTTTCTATTCTTTTCTATTGTTTTAACTCTTCTTTATATAAAATTATTCAATACCAGTTCTATAAATTGTTCCACGTGGAACAATTCCTCTGCATCAAGACAATATCAAATACAAGGAATCCGAATATTGCCTATAATGATATATTTTGCCCTAGCCATTCAACTTTTGGGGCTAATTTTGACGCTGTCTAAGTCGGCTATAGTGGGTTTGGTTATTGCTTTATTATATATATATGT
>JAKQLJ010000022.1 GCA_029567195.1 bacterium
ATTGAAAATTATTTCAAAATAAAGGCAGGAGACGAATTTAACCAAAAAGTAAAATTAGAAACGATCAGCTGTCTGGGACAGTGCGGAGAAGGACCAATTATGGTTATCAATAATAAAGTTTATAACAATGTTACACAGAGCAGCGTGCATGGGATTTTGGAGAAGTGGTTATAAAATTTCTAATTTCTAATTCACCTAATTTCTAATAAAATGTCTAATTTTTATTTTTTGAGAATTAGGAATTTTATTAGGTGAATTGGGCAATTAGGTGAATTTGGAATTAAATGAATAAAAATATCAAAATCATAACCAAATATTGGGATGTAGCGGACTTGAAAAAGATAAAAAACTACGAGTCTTTTGGCGGTTATAAAGCGCTTCATAAATTTATCAAGGACAAAAATTCCGATAAATTTGCGGATGAGATAAAAAAATCCAGCCTTTTGGGCCGGGGAGGAGCCGGCTTTCCGACAAGCGATAAGCTAGAAGCAGTGGCGGGAAGCGAAGAAAAAGAAAGGTATTTTATTTGTAATTTAGATGAATCAGAGCCGGGAACATACAAAGACCGGGCAATAGCCGATAATGATCCGCATAAACTTATTGAGGGAATCATCATTCTGTCCTTGACCATTGGCGCGAGAAAAGCTTTCATCTATATAAATGGTAATTATGGAAAACAGAAAGAAATTTTGGAAAATGCGCTGGAAGAAGCGTATAAAAAAAAATATTGGGGAGAAAAAATATTAAAATCAGATTACAACCTGGAAATAGAGATTTTTTCCGGAGCGGGCGCGTACATTTGCGGAGAGGAGACGGCACTTATAAATTCCATTGAAGGAAATCGCGGTGAACCAAAAATTCGGCCGCCCTATCCGACGGAAGCAGGGATTTTTGGAAAACCGACTCTTGTAAACAACGCGGAAACAATTGCCAATATTCCCTGGATAATAATGTATGGCGGGGAAGAATACGCAAAAATCGGATCGAAAAATTCTCCTGGGACGAAATTATTCATTCTGGGCGGAGCAGTCAAAAATCCGGGGATTATCGAAACGACAATGGGAATTACTGCACGGGAATTAATCTATGATTTGGGCGGCGGATTGCCTAA
>JAKQLJ010000027.1 GCA_029567195.1 bacterium
TCTCCTTATAAAGGAGAGGGAGAAATTCAACCTTCTCCTTTATAAATCTGCCTGTCCAGTAGGCAGGAAGAAGGTTTATCTCTTTTACCCTCTCCTTATAAAGAAGAGGGAGAAGTTTAACCTTCTCCTTTATAAGGAGAAGGTGGTCCCGATAAAATCGGGACCGGATGAGGTAGACTATGAAATGATTGGAGTGAGGTAAAAAAGAGCTCCGATATACAGGAGCTCAATTTTAAGTCTTATTCTTTTTTATCTTCCCCATCCTTCGCTTCCCCTTCGGATTGGCTGGCGTCTTTCGTCTCGGCGTCCTTCACGCTATCTTCCGGCTTATCGGAAGATTGCGTGTCCGCCGAAGAGGCGGATTGCTGACCTTGCGCTTCCTGAGCAGCCTTGTAAAGTTTCTCGCCTATTTTTTGCGCAGCTTGGGACATTTCTTCAGTGGCTTTCTTGATCGCTTCGATATCATCGCCGTCTTTCACTTTTTTGAGCGCTTCGATCTTTTCTTCGACTGGTTTCTTTTCATCAGCTGTGATTTTGTCTCCGGCATCGCGCAGCGCTTTTTCAGTGGTATACACAAGCGTGTCCGCCATATTCTTAGCTTCGATAAGTTCCTTTTTCTTCTTGTCTTCTTCCGCGTGCACTTCAGCGTCTTTTCTCATCTTTTCAATTTCTTCTTTGGAAAGTCCAGTGGAAGCTTCAATGCGGATAGATTGTTCTTTGCCAGTCGCTTTGTCTTTGGCTTTCACGCTGAGAATTCCGTTGGCATCGATGTCAAAAGAAACTTCGATCTGCGGAATGCCACGGGGAGCCGGTGGAATGCCGTCAAGAATAAATCTTCCCAGAGTCTTGTTGTCTCCGGCCATTTGCCGGTCGCCCTGAAGCACATGGATTTCCACTGATGGCTGGCTGTCAGCCGCTGTGGAAAATACTTGCGATTTGGAAGTCGGCACTGTCGTGTTTCTTTCAATAAGCGGTGTCATAATTCCGCCCATCGTTTCAATTCCAAGAGTGAGCGGCGTCACATCAAGAAGGAGAACATCTTTTACATCCCCTTGCAAAACTCCGCCCTGGATAGCCGCGCCCAGCGCCACCACTTCATCCGGATTGACAGTGAGATTTACTTTTTTTCCAAAATAATCTTCCACTGTTTTCACAACTAGCGGCATCCTGGTCATTCCTCCGACCATAATTATTTCATTGATATCTTTGGCTTCCAGTTTAGCGTCATAAAGCGCTTTTTTCACCGGCTCCAGCGTTCTTTTGACAAGATCGCCGACCAGTTCTTCCAGTTTTGCGCGCGTCAGTTTCATCACCAAGTGTTTCGGACCATTGGCGTCAGTCGTAATGAAAGGCTGATTGACTTCCGTTTCCATGGCTGTCGAGAGTTCGATCTTCGCTTTTTCCGCCGCTTCCTTGATTCTCTGCAAAGCGAGTGGATCTTTTCCAAGATCAATCCCTTCCTGTTTTTTGAATTCATCGATTATCCATTGGATGATGATCTGGTCGAAATCGTCTCCGCCAAGATGGGTGTCGCCGTTGGTTGATTTCACTTCCACGGTGTCATCGCCTACTTCCAAGATGGAAATATCAAAAGTTCCGCCGCCCAAATCATAGACTGCGATTTTTTCATCTTTTTTCTTATTAAATCCATAGGCGAGAGCTGCCGCTGTCGGTTCATTGATGATTCTTCTCACCTTGAGGCCGGCAATTTCTCCTGCTTCCTTGGTCGCTTTTCTTTGCGAGTCGTCGAAATAGGCGGGAACAGTGATGACCGCTTCTTCGATCTTTTCGCCCAGCTTTTCTTCCGCGTCCGCTTTCAGTTTCGAAAGAATCATGGCGGAAATTTCCTGCGGAGAATATTCCTTGCCGCTCATCTCTACTTTTACGCCACCACCTGCCTGTTCGGTAGACAGGTTCGCTTTCACAATTTTGTACGGCATAAGCTTCAGATCTCTTTGCACTTCAACGTCCCCAAAAGCGCGTCCGATAAGGCGTTTGATGGAATAAAGAGTGTTACCCGGATTGGTTACCGCCTGGCGTTTGGCCAGAAGTCCAACCAATCTTTCTCCTGATTTGGAAATGGCTACCATAGAAGGAGTGGTTCTCGCGCCTTCTTTGTTTTCGATGATCGTTGGGGAGCCGCCTTCCACGACTGCCATCGCCGAGTTAGTGGTCCCGAGATCGATACCTAATATTTTTGGCATAGTTTTGATTTTACCCTGTGGAGTAAATTTTGCCTGTCTGCCGCCAGGCAGGCTTCGCAAAATTAATTTTTCCGTAGGAAAAATTACTCCATGGGGTGAATTTATTTATGTTAGTTATCCATTTCAGCCGCCTATCACTATAAGCGACTAAAAAGATAGCTATTGACTAATTGGATAAAATAGAGAATAATAAGGACTTAATGAGACGGCCTGTTCTTTTACTCATACATATAAATTATTAGAAGACAAGGAGATGCGAATATGGCAAAACCAGAGGATGAACTTAACGGCCTGCAAAAAATCAGTCGCCTCTATTTTAAGCTTGATAAAACCACAGAGGGGGGGAAGGAATACTACGATTTATGCGCTTTTATCGAAAATTGCCTTTCGGAACATCAGAAGCTCGAAGCGCAAAGTATAATCTATCAGATCCGTGAGCCGAAAGAATATGGAAGGGAAATCTATTCCATAGGCAGGATCCGGAATCTTTACAAGGAACTGCAGACCAAGGAAATTATGCAGGAATTCCACAGCCTCATCATGTTTGTTGAAGACCGCCTTCGCTATTACCAAATTCAGGAAATGAATGATGTAGCAATCCAGTCAGCCGCGATGGATAGGCGAAGTTTGTTCGAACCAAATGATAATCTCATTCATTGAAAGAAAGGGGGTGAAAAATTGAGAGAAAAACTCAAGTGGCTCAAAAAACGTTTCGGCGAAAAGGCCGTACGAGAAGCAATTATTCTCGTTGGTCTTGCCAAGGCCGAAAGCTTCCTGGCTTGCCGTGGCTTTTGCCCGGAAGCTTAAATCTCGCGATTATAAGCAAGCTCCCCAACTCACACTCGGTTAGTCGATCCTTGGCTAGCCGGGTTTTTTTATTTATCAATGAACTCTACTTCACCGTCACTTTTGCCGGCCGGATTAATCGGCCATTTATTTCATATCCTTTCTGGATAATCTTTTCAATCTTCCCGCCTCCTACTTTATCGCCTGTCACTTTCTGTATCGCCTCATGAATAGACGGGTTAAAATCATCTCCTATTTTTGTTTCTATTTCTTCCACGCCGTTATCGGCCAAAACCTGACTGAGCTGCCTTTGAATATGCATTATTCCCGTGACCCAGGCATTGTTTTTTTGATCTTCCGGAATATGCCCGGTCGAAGCGTAAAAATTGTCCAGCACTGGCAAAATTTCCCGAATTAAATTCATATTGGCAAAATAAACTATCTCTTTTTGATTGTCATTTTGCCTTTTTTTATAATTTTCAAAATCAGCTTGGCAGCGCTTCCAGCTTTCGAGATATTTGCCTTCATCAATGCGCTCTTTGGCTTTTTTTATAATCCTCTTGACCCAATCATGATAATCATTATTTTTTTCTATCTCTTCTAATGTTTCCCACCGAAACTCTTCGTGCTCGTCGCTCAATTCTATTTCTCCACCTTTATACATAATGAGATAATCAATCATGATAATGTTTCCCACGTCGAGAGAAACTTTCTTTACACTGACCGGACCAATCATTTCAAAATCCACATCACCTATTTCTTCCCGGATCTCTCTTTCAAGTCCCGCTTCCAGAGTTTCATTGTCCTCCAACCTTCCTCCAGCAAATTCCCATCGGCCAAAATGCTTCAGGAAATATTCCTGTGGATTTTTCGCTTTTAGCAAAAGGAATTTTTTCGTATTGTCGTCATAGATCAGCGCCTTTTGGGCTATAGGGACATGATATCTTTTTTGCTCATTTTTGTTTTCTTTATCCATAAAATTTTAACTTAGTTTATAAATTAAAGCGCTTCCGCCAAGATTGGCTGCTATGATTATTACAGCCGAAGTTCCCAGTAGTTTTTTCATATAATCCAAAAGTGATTTGTTCTTGGCGTATTTCATGCGTTTCGGGCCGATAATGGCCAAAATTCCCTTGTCTCCTTCCTTGGTCTTGTATGGCGAAACAATCATGGAACAATTGGAAATTTCCTTGATCGGATTCTCCTTACCAATGAAAATTTTCGTCTCTCCTACTTTTACCTTTTTAAGTATCGACTCGATATTTTCGTCGATATAGTCCAACACTTCCGCCACTTTGCAAAATTCGTCCACTTCCCGAAATTCCGGCTTGGACAAAAGTTCACTAATGCCAAAATCATAAGATTCTTTTTTATCTCCGGTAATAGCCAGGTTGCCCGTCATAGAAGAAAGCAATTTGGCTGTTGTTTTCGATAGGCGGTTATTCTGAGCTTTAAGTTTCAGCATTTCTGTTTGCAGTTTTTTCTGTTCCGCCAAACTCAGCTTTTGCTCTCCCATTATTTCCTCTACAAAATACCTGTAACCCTTGTCTGTCGGAATCCGGCCGGCACTAATGTGCGGCTGGTAAAGATAGCCTTTTTCCTCCAGTTCCACCATATCGTTTCTGATGGTCGCCGGACTGATCTTGAAATTATATTTTTCCGTCAAAACCTTGCTTCCGACAGGAATAGCGGTATTAGTATATTCTTCAATAACGGAAGCCAGTATTTTTTTATGACGCAATTCCATAAGAATTTGTCATTCCCGCGCAGGCGGGAATACAGTGTAAAAGTTATATTTATTTTGTCAGATTCCGGACTCGGTCCGGGATGACAATATTAATTATATCACCCTCTTAGCACTCGTCAAGTCCGAGTGCTAACCAGCCATTAATACGCCGAAAAATAGCCTTTTCTTTCAGGAAAAATTAAAAAAAGCCAGGCAACTTGGTGCCCGGCCAAAAAACAACTTTTCCTACATTAGATGAGTGATTCCTCCTTCACTTTCGCCTACTATTTTCACGGAAAATGATTTAAGTTGCGTTCCTTCTTTGCTCACCGCCGTAATCCTTTCCGGCGGTTTATTGTCCTCTCTGTATTCTTCTCCGCAATCAGAGCAAGACGATATTCTCTCATCTCCTACCGTAAGACGAAAGAAAATTTCTCCTCCGCAAGAACAGATTTCGTTGTCCGAAGGCACTCTCATTTGCCTCATAGCTCTCTCCTTTTTTTCCTTGATTTTTTTACTAAAATCAACGGTAAAGCTGGAGCTAATTTATCAGAATTATCCCCTATTGTCAAAAAGGTTTTGAAAATATAAACAAAATATTTTATGAATTTGTTCCGAGACTAGGACTCGAACCTAGATTAGCAGAGCCAGAATCTGCTGTCCTACCATTAGACGATCTCGGAAAAGAAAATAAGACTGATCCGCCAACTGCGGAAGTCTTGTTTTAAGATAACCGAAAACTAAAATTTAATCAACCCGATGAAAAAAGCCACATTGTGGCTTTGATTTTGTTTTGGAGCGGGCTAGGGATTCGAACCCTCACTTGGGGTGGAACCGGATAATTTCCCGAAAGAAGGGAGGAGGAGAAAAGAAAAAACCAGAAAATTATCCCGGCTCCCCAAGCTGTCACCAAGACGCGCCCGCAAATATATAAAGAAAAAAGAACAACTATATTATATCTTAAGATACCGCCTTATGGCAATCATCGAGCTGACAACGCCCAAAAATGCTCCCACTATAAGTTGAATGCCCAAAAGATACAGGATGTTTCCGGTAAAAGCGGTAGAGATAATTTCCTTGGGAATGACGGATGAAATTTGCGGAACGATAAAATTAAGGGTGATAAAAACAAAAAGAGTAGAAAGAATAAGGGCGATAACCGCATAGATAATTCCTTCAAAAATAAACGGCAACCTGATAAACATATTGGAAGCTCCCACCAGCCGCATCACTTCAATTTCGCTTTTGTGGGTATAGATGGTAATCCTGATGGTATTAAAAGTAATGAGAATGGAAATGACAGCGAAGAGGATGGCCAAACTCAAACCGATTCTTTTTGTCTCCCCGATCAGCCGATTAAGTTTTTCGATTATTTCCTTGTTCTTTCCGTAATTTACCCGACTGACGTCATCCTTAAAGGAAGCTTCTTTCACATAATTGGCAATAGCTTCATATTTTGCCGGATCATTTGCTTTTATAACAAGCGATGCCAGAAGCGGATTGTCTCCCAATTCTTCCAAAGATTTTATGATTACCGGCTCATCGGCATTGTTGCGCTTAAAATTTTCCAACGCTTGGCTTCTGGTAACATACTCCACTGATTTTACTTCCGAATAACCAGCCAAATCGCTTTTGGCTTTCAAGATGGCTTCTTCTTGAACATCAGTCTTGAAATATACGCTGACATTGGCCTTTTCCTGAACATTTTTTAAAATCCCATCGGCTGTCTTGGTTACTACGAACAGAAGACTGACCACAAAAAGAGAAAGAAAAAGCACGGTCACGGCGGCCACGCTCAACCAGCCGTTTCGAACAAAGTTTTTTAAACTCTCGCTAAATGTTCTGCCAATAACTAAAAGCATATTTTTTATTTTTATCCTCCGCCATCGCTTTTTGTCTCGCCAAGGGCGATAAAAGCGAGAATCTTTTTGGACGGTATCGTTTTTTATCTAAAATTTATTATTTAAACCCGCTGAATTTCAATTAAAAACAAAAAATGAGAGAATCAGCTAATTTTATATTTGCCTTTGGCATCATCGGCTATAATTTTTCCCCTTTCCAAAACCACCACTCTTTTGGCGGCTTTGTTTACAATGTCCTTGTCATGGCTTGCCAAAAGAACGGTTGTGCCCAAATTGTTTATCTTTAAAAGCAATTCCACTATTTCTGCGGAAGAAACCGGATCAAGATTTCCCGTCGGTTCATCGGCTACAATCACCAGCGGTTTATGAATCAAGGCTCTGGCCATCGCCACTCTTTGCTGTTCTCCGCCAGAAAGTTCGTGGGGAAACTTTTCCATCTTTTCCCCCAGCCCCACAATTTCCAAAATTTGCGGCACGTCTTCCAAAATTTCATTTTTTGGTGCTCCGCAAGCTTCCAAGGCATAAGCTACGTTTTCAAAAGCGGTTTTCTTAGGCAGCAGTTTAAAATCCTGAAAAACAGTTCCGATATTTCTTCGGTGAAAAGGCAGTTTTCTCCTACTAATGGAGTCCAAAGACTTTTCATTAAAATAAACAGCGCCGGCTGTAGGCATTTCTTCGGCATAAACCAATCTTAAGAGAGTTGATTTTCCCGCTCCGCTTTGGCCGACAATGGAAACAAATTCCCCTTCTTTTATTTCCAGACTGATATCCTCAAGGGCAACAAAATCATCTTTGTATTTTTTGGTAACTTGATCAAATTTAATCATAAATGACTTATATCAATTTATATTTTTATTATACACTATTTTTTATTCCATCTCAAATATGCTTCGATAAATCCTTCCAAATTACCGCCGAAAACATCCTCAACATTGGCCGTTTCGTGCTTGGTTCTGTGATCTTTTACTAGTTTATAGGGATGGATGACGTAGGAACGGATCTGGCTTCCCCATTCAGCACTGGCTTGTTCTCCTCTGATTTTCTTTTTTTCCGCTTCCTTTTCCTCCAGATATTTTTGATGGATTTTGGCGCGCAAAATTTTCATGGCCTGTTCCTTGTTTTGCAACTGACTTCTTTCATTCTGGCAAGTTACCACGGTATTCGTCGGAAGATGGGTTATTCTCACCGCACTGTCCGTCGTGTTGACGCTTTGCCCGCCGGCGCCGGAAGACCGGAAAACATCCACCCTGATATCCTGTGGTTTTATCTCCACTTCTTTTATCTCTTCAATTACCGGCAGAACCTCCACCAAAGCAAAAGAAGTCTGGCGCAAATTATCGGCGTTATATGGAGAAAGTCGCACCAGCCTATGCACTCCGGCCTCACTCTTCATTTTTCCATAGGCGTGAACGCCGGAAATTTCCAAAGTTGCATTTTTTATTCCCGCTTCCTGCCCTCTCGTTTCGTTTAAAATTTTGGCGCGAAATCCGCTTTTTTCCGCCCATTTTAGATACATTCCTAAAAGCATCTCCGACCAATCTTGGGCATCTGCTCCGCCAGCTCCGGAATAAATGGACAAAATGACATCGTTCCGGTCATAAACTTCTGAAAAAAGAGTTCTCGTCTCCAGCTGGTTTATTTTTTCCTCCAAACCCTTAATTTCCTTTTTTGTTTCTTCCATGGAAGCTTTGGCAAAAGAAGAATCCTCTTCCGCCAAATTCAATGTTTCTTCCAAATCATTAATCTTATTTTCCGTTTCCTCTGCCTCCAAAAGTTCTTTTTTTGTTTCCTCCAGTTCTTGCATTATTCGGGAAGCCTTTTGACTATCGTTCCAGAAATCGGATTTATTTGATGCTTTTTCCAGATTGGAAATTACTTTTCTTTTTTCTTCCATCCCAAACATACTCCGAATATCCGAAGCCTTCTTTTTGAGTTCATCTAATTTATCTCTTAATTCTTTTATCATTTTTTAATCAATAACCAACAGTCCGGCCATCAATCCCATCCCCAACACAAAAGCGGCTGTCTGCCAAAAGCCCTGTTTTACGGTATTATTTTTATGCAACTCCGGTATAAGATCGGTTCCGGCAATATAGATAAACCCTCCAGCTGCAAAAGGAATGAGAAAATAAGTAATTTCATCAGCGCTAAAATTTATCACCAGGACAAAAACTGCTCCCAATATCGCCGTCATGGCCGTTAGGAAATTGAAAAGAAGCGCCTTAGCTTTGGAAAAACCGCCATAAATCAAAGAACCAAAATCTCCGATTTCCTGGGGAATTTCATGAAAAAATACCGCCAAAGTGGTGGCAATTCCCAGCGGAATGCTGACTAAAAAACTCGCCGCAATTACTATGCCATCTATAAAATTATGGACCATATCGCCAAAAAGAATAACATAGGAAAAAGGATGGGGATGTTCTTTGCAAGGTTCCAGATGACAATGGCGCCACCGGACAATTTTTTCCAAGATAAAGAAAGTCAAAATTCCCAATAATATGCAAAAAGAACTTTGTATGCTGTTTTCATTAATGTTGAAAGATTCAGGAATGAGATGAAAAAAAGCGTCTCCTAGAAGTGTTCCGGCAGAAAAACTCACCAAATAAACCAGCGAGTGATAAAGTTTGTTTTGATTTATAACTAACGTAAAAACACCCAAAAGAGAAATCAGGCTGACTGCAAAAACTGATATTAAAGTATAAGTCCAAACAGAAAACATTGATAAAATCATTTACTAATTTATTTTTTCTGCCTCTCGGCTTCAAATATTTTTGTCCTTCGTTCCTATGATGCCTTGAATAAGCTCGATATGGCCAATTTCCACCTGCATTAAGGCGCCAAAAAGTTTTCTGATATTATCTTCTGCGGCCTCTGAAGCGAATTTTTTATAAAGCGATGAGGCATGGTCTTCCAATTCTATGGTTTTTTGAAAATTCTCCAAGTCATCATCGCTGCACATTTCACTGCCTATTTCCGGCAAATCAATCCCTAAAATTTTTGTTGCGATAACGGCATGTTCCAATTCCACTTTCGCCAGACGCTTATACATCTTATTTATCTTATATTTCGCCGCTTTTCCAGCCATACAATTATAAATAGCATTGGCCCGCATTTCAAGTTCGAGAGTTTCCATAAGATTTTTTCGGGAAATTTCGGAAAGTTCCGTTTTTTCACTCACTACCGGCCTTGCCTCATCCGCCGGTTTTATAAAATTATTTTTCGCTCCGCAAAAAGGACAATCGGACGGTTTTTCGGCCCCAATGTAGGCATCGCCGCAAATTTCGCAAATGTATAGGTTCATAAAATTTAATTAAACATGGTTAATTCATTATCTTTTAGCTATGGCTACTTTTTGATATTTTTTCTTTTTCCTCCGCAGATAAAAGAGGCGCCACTCTTTCCGCTTGTTTATTCACTAACTCCCGTTTGTTTTGTTCTTTCAAATAAATATTGGACATATCTTGGGGCTTCAATTCCGGAGAAACATCAAAGCTCCTGTTTTCAAAGTCTATGTTATAAATTAAAATGACCCTGTTTTCTGGGGTTAAAATGAACAATGGCAGTCCCGTTTCATGCGCCGATTTTAATTTGCTCCAGATTGAATCATAGCTGGTTTTTATATTCCCTCTCTGATCATAATCATTTTTTAAGTTTGCTCTTGCTCCCGGCTCCTTAGGCAGATCGCCAAAAAACCATTTCAAATATATGCCGGATACTTCAGGATTTTCAATCACCAACTCATTGTAATCGCACTGTTTTCTTTTATTTCCCCAGTGGTCAATTTTTATTTCAGCCGCTCCATTATCCTTGTTAATCGCCCTTTCAATTCCCTTGACGGACCTTACGTTTTCTCCGCCAACAATATGCCTATCCCTTAGGCCATAGGCAACGGTTCCAAGATCGCCTTCCGCTCCCGCCAATACTTTTCCCTTGCCCAAAAAAAGCCCGAATCCGCCAGGAGAAAAAGTCCAATCGTTAGTATCGGGCCTCAGAGAAGAAGCAGAAATAGTCGGAGAAAGGCCGGCAGTTATTTCAATTTGATCCTGAAATCCCAATTCCTTGGTGTTTACCGCCCGATTATTATCAGACGGCTTCCAATCTTCATCTATGATATCGTGAACAAAAAAACAATTATGTTTTTTAATTAAATTTTTCAAATCTCTGCCCTCGAACTCTTCTTTTTCCTCATCCGTTTTTTCTTTTTCGCCGTTCCTTAAAATTTCTTCTTCTTTTTTTAGCTTAGCTTGATTTTTAAGAATCAACCCATAAGCGGCAAACATCTCCTTGAAACGCGTCGTTTGCTCTTCTTTTCGCAAAAGAAGATCTTTTTCTATTGCTAAATTTTTTTCCAATTCTCTGATTTTCTTATATTCCAAAAGTCTATTTATAAAATTCAACTTTTTGGACTCAATTTCTTCCGAAATTGCTTCCACTCTCTCCTTTAGTTCTTTTTCCCCTCGCTTAGCTTCTTGATAGTCGCCTTTGGCAATTTCTCTTTCCACTTTGACTGCCTGTTCCTTTCCCGAAGAGTCAGAAAACATCGAAATGCTTCTTTTAATATTTTCCTCATTTTCACTTATTCTTCTGTGAGCATCCGATTTTTCACCCAATTCCTGTCTTTCTGATTTTCCCGGCGTTTGAGCAATTTCTGGCTTAAACATATTGTTTTATTCTAAAATTTATCCTAATATAAATTAGTGCCATCCTAGCCCCGACGTAAAGTCGGGGTCCCGACCGAAGCGTCGGGACTCAATTCACTTGCCCTCTTAGCTCAGCTGGTAGAGCAACGCATTCGTAACGCGTAGGTCGTCGGTTCGAATCCGACAGAGGGCTCAGGCTTAGGCAGGCGGGGCAATGGTATTCCGCCAAAGGCGGATAAACTCCAGCCGTAGGTTACCAATTCCCTGTCGCCTATCTGCCTACAGGCAGGCCTGTGGCGAAAATCCGACAGAAGGCTTAAATATAAAAAGCTTTTTTTATTTTGGATAAGAAAACTATCTTTATTCCACTAAACTAGCCAATCTTCTAAATTCCGCATCAACCATTTTCTGGATCTGCCCGATGACCGGTTTGTTTTTTTCACTGAATAAGTGCTTGAATCTTCCCTGGGTTTTCAAAAATTCCTCCACCGGTTTTGGTTTTTCTGTCGCCCAATTTATTTTATACTTTCCTTTTTCAATTTCATAAAGCGGCCAAAAATTGGTTTCAGTCGCCAATTTGGCAATACTCACAAACTGGGAAGTAGGAAATTTCCAATTATTGGTGCAGGGAGAAAAAACCAAAAGAAAAGTCGGGCCTTCCGTTTCCAAAGCCTTCCTGGCTTTTTTCTTGAGATCAGGAAGATATGCCACATTGGCCTGGGCGGCATACGGCACTCCATGAGCCGCGGCAATGTCCATCAGATTTTTCCTAACTTCCATTTTTCCGAATGACATTTTGCCGGAAGGTGTTGTTTCTGTTGCCGCGCCAAAAGGTGTGGCACTTGACCTCTGGTTGCCGGTGTTCATATACCCGCCATTGTCATAACAGACATAAAGAAAATTATGTCCGCGCTCCAATGCTCCAGAAAGTGATTGAAAACCGATGTCATAAGTCCCGCCATCTCCGGCAAAGGTAACAAATTTTATTTCTTTTTTAATTTTTCCTTTTTTCTTTAAAATTTTATACGCCCTTTCCACACCGGAAATAGTCGCCGCCGCATTTTCAAAAGCATTGTGTATATAGGGCACTTTCCAGGCAGTGTAGGGATAGAGAGTGGAGGTTACTTCCAAACATCCGGTGGCATTGGAAATCACTACCGGCACATCCGATTCACCCAAAATCGTCCGAACAATTGTCGGAAAAGCGCAACCGGCGCAAGCGCTGTGTCCGGAAGCTAAATTTTTTGTCAGTTCTTTGTTCATGAAATTCTTTACTAATTATCAATATGCCAATTAAAGCAGATAACCGCTTTGGTTGTCACCCTTAACCAGATCCATTATCTGTTTTTGAAAGGTATCCCGACCGCCCAGACCATAAACAACACTTTTTACTTTTTTTCCTATGGAATGGGAAATCTCCGAAGCCAAAACTTGTTTCGTTCCAAAAGCCAAATTCCTGTCCAGGACAATTACTTCCTTGGTATCCTTCAGCGCTTTTTTTACCTCTTCATAAGGAAACGGACGAAACAGACTGATTTCCAGAAGCCCGACTTTTTCTCCGTCTTCCCGCAACTTATCAATGGCATCTTTTATAGTGCCGCCAACCGAGCCCATGGCCACCAAAATCTTTTCAGCATCTTCCAGTTTATATTTCTCGATTTTTTTATACGACCTTCCGGAAATATGCCCGTATTCTTCATAAATTTTTTCCAATTCTCCTTCAACCGTATCAAATGCATCTGACAGGTCTTTTCTAAATTCAAAATAGGAGTTTTGAAGAGCCACCGGCCCGAAGGTTACCGGATTATCAATATCCAACAAATATTTTTCAGGGCTATATTCTCCGACAAATTTCTGAACCGCCTCTTTTTCCAAAATCTCCATATTTTCCACCGAATGGGAAGTATTGAATCCGTCCATAATAACCATTACCGGCAATTTCACCTTTTCCGCCAATTTCATCCCCACTATTGTTTTATCATAAACTTCCTGGGGAGTGGAACAAAAAATTTGCACCCAGCCGGAGTCGCGAGCTCCCATAACATCACTGTGATCGCCGTGAATATTAAGTGGCGCCGCCAATGCTCTTGCCGACACCAGCATCAAAATTGGCCGCCTGAGACCGGAAGCGATATAAAGAATTTCGTTCATCAGCGCCAATCCCTGGGAGCTGGTGGCTGTTACCGTTCTTGCGCCCGCCGCGCTCGATCCGACGCAAGCCGAAATGGCACTATGTTCCGATTCTACATGAATTACCTCCGTATCAACTTCTCCGTCGCTTTTGAACTTGGAGAAAACCTCGATTATCGGCGTTTGAGGCGTAATGGGATAGACCGCCATAACGTCGGGATTAATTTGTTTCAAAGCTTCCGCCGCCGCGTATCCACCAGTAAGAGCTAACTTTTTTGAATTTTTCGTCATATTTTTATACATGCTACTTCTTCATAAATATGGCTTTTACCGGGCAAACTTCCGCACAGACGCCGCAACCTTTGCAATATTCATAATCAATATCCGCCTTTGCTTTTTTTTGGCCTTGTCCTCTTTTCATTTCAATCGCCGCTTCCGGACAAAACGGAACACAAGTGGCACAGCCAATGCATTTTTCTTTGTCCACTTCCGGTTTCATATACCGCCAATTGCCGGTTTTCGGAGCTTTTTTTATGTCGTGTTGTATGATTGCGCCTTCTTCCATGGTATTCTCTACTAATTACTAGTTTATACACTATCGTACGCTTTTTCGATCGCTGAAATATTTTTATCCGTTGCTTCCTTGCCTATTTTTGCTTCAAAAATATGCCTGAATTCCTCCACAACGCTTTCCAACTTTGTTATTTCCGTTACTTTGATAAATTTTCCCAGAATCACCGTGTTTGGCCGGGGCTGTCCCACTATTTCCATGGAAATTCTATTGGCATCCACCGGATAAATTTTCCCTTCAAATTTTATTATATTTTTTATTTCTTCAACAGTTTTTTTGCTGTTAATTATCAACGCTTCGTTCTTATCCAGACCTTCTGTCACAACGGTCCCGTCAAGAAGCGTTTCATCAAGAACCACCACCACATCAGGATCGGTCACCGGCTCATGGGTTCTGATTTCAGAATTTGAAATCCGAACATAAGTTTTGGTAGGTGCGCCGGATCTTTCCGGGCCAAAACTGGGAAAAGACTGGACAAACTTTCCTTCGACTAGAGCCGCCTGGGCAATAATTTCCGCCGCCGTTTTGGCTCCCTGCCCGCCGCGGGCAAAAAAGATTATTTCAAAAATTGTTTTATTGTGATATTTCATACTTAAACATTATATCACATCAACAATAAGCGTTCAATATACTTTTTATATTTTTCTTTTCTTACTTTTATTTGGGAAAGAAAAGTAAGAAGATAATACCAAAAAGAGCCCGCATCATGCAGGCTCTTCTGAAGCTAAAAAGTATCTTATTTATTCAGCTGTTCATCAATTATTTTCTTGAACTGTTCAGCGCTGATGGCTCCTGTTTCAAACTGGTCGTTTATGAAAACCGCCGGTGTTCCAGAAATTCCGAATCCATCCGCCTCTTCTTTGGATCTATTAATTTTTTCCTGATATTTTTTGCTGTCAAGACACTGATTGAAATCAGCCGATTTCAGTCCCAACTGCTGGGCATATTCCTTGAATTTAGCCATATCTTTGGTATTTGACCAAGAAGCTTGATTTTGGTAAAGCCTGTCGCTGTATTCCCAGAATTTTCCCTGTTCCAAGGCACATTCAGCAGCCAAAGAAGCGTTTTCCGCTTGCGGATGAATATCCAACGGCAGATGTTTATAAACAAAAGCTACTTTATCTTTGTATTGGTTCATTGTCGTTCGAAGTGTCTGATAAAGAATTTTGCAATAAGGACATTGGTAATCGGAAAAGACTGCCACAGTTACCTTGGAATCAGCAAGGCCAAAAGTAGCATCTCCCTCTTGGGCTTTGGGAAGTTCCAAATATTTGCCAGCCGGAAGACCCAACTCTTGAGTTTTTAGAACATAAAGGTTATCTTTTTTGTTGAATAATACTGAAGCCTGGAGATAAAAATCAGTTTTTTCGATATTTTCATTAAAAATAAAAGCAGGAAGCGTCTTTATGCCAAACTTGTCGATTAATTCCTTTCCTTTCACTGAATCATAAGTTACTTTTTCCGTGCTCACTGTTGGCAACACTCTTCTGAGCCAAACCAAAGGTTCGCTGATATCGCATTTTTCGCATGTGTCATCATTAATAATGGAAACTTCGACAGCTGGCTCGCCATAAGCCACCCAGGTTTTGCCATTGGCTTCAAAAATATCTGATTTATTCAGATTTTTTTGGGAATAACCGGCGCCTTTCATTATTTGGGCCACATCAACAAACAAACTGCCTAGAAAAAGGCCGGAAAGCAAAATAATAATGGAAATTAAATTTTTGACCTTCTTGCTTTCTTCAATTTTTTTATTTTCTTCCATATTGAAGTTTTAAATTAATTATTTATAAATTATTGGGCGCTGTTTTCTTCTTGGGAATTTTCCGGATTGGTTTCCCCTCCTCCTTCAATCGCTCCGCTATTTTCCGCCTGATTTTCTGCTTCTTCCGCTTTTTTGTTTAAAATTTCCGCTTCCAACTGGTTGATATTGTAATCCTGACTCATTATTTTCATTTTGTAATCGTTAAAACCGATAGTCACTCTCTTGGCCGCTTCGGTCTTAATGGCAATTCCTAAAAGTATTCCCAGAATAAAGAAAAGAACTAATTCGATATATAAATCCGTCTTTCTTTTTTTAGGATTGCCCTCTTCCACGTTTTCATTTTTAATTTCGGAAACCTGGGCATCTTTTATTTCTTCAACCATATTTTTGAAATTTTATTAGTTTCTTATCTTGCTGATTATACCTTATCACAACGATTAAAATGCTTCAACTTGCAAAAATCGGCTATTATTGCATAATAACAGCTGCTCTTGGACAATCAAATGTTTATTTAAAAAGATATTATTCCCTCCGCAAGGCTTCCATCGGACTGAGTCTGGACGCATTGCGGGCTGGAAAATAACCAAACACTATTCCCACAAAAGCTGAAAATCCAAAACCGATGACAATCGACCACCAGGTGATAGAAAGATCTATGGAATATCCGAAACTTTCAGCCAGAATTTCTCCGCTCCGGGAAGCTAAAGTTCCCAGCACCAGACCGATTATTCCACCAAAAAGCGTCAAAAATATGGCTTCAAAAAGAAATTGGGCCAGAATATCAAAATTCTTGGCGCCGACTGATTTTTTTAGACCAATTTCATAGGTCCGTTCCGTTACGGAAACATACATCACGTTCATAATGCCTACGCCTCCTACGACGAGGGAAATGGAAGTAAGAGCCAAAAGAAGAGCGTTAAGAGCAAAAAATACTGAGTCAAGAATATCAAGAAATTCAATTATGGAGCTGACGGAAAAATCATCATCGTCCGGATTCTTAATATTGTGCATCTCCCTCATCTTGTCATTCACCTGGGCCATCGTCAGATCAAGCTTGCTCATATCCTTAATCTTATAAATTGATTCCATAATATAATCTGTGCCGTCTATTTTCTTTTGCACCGTCTGAAGGGGAAGATAAATCATATCATCAAAGTTCATCACGCCCATAACTGTTCCCCGGCTTTTGAGCGTTCCGACAACTTTGAACGTTTTGCCTTTTATCTTGATGCTTTTTCCAATAGCCGAAGAATCGCCAAAATAATATTCTTTGATGCCTGATCCCAGCACTGCCACCTGTTTCAGACTCTTGTCGTCTTCATCCGTGAACATCTGCCCTTCATCAATAACCACTTGTTTGTCCGCTTCCTGCACTCCGGCCGTAACTCCGAAAATCACCGCTTGTTTTTTCTTCTCTTCGAAGCTTGATATCTGCATGGAAATAACCATAGCATACCAAGCTCCGATATTATCCATCTTGGAAATTCTTTCAGCATCATCCAGTTTTAAAGTAGTAATAGTCGTTCCACCTACCTGCCCCGTGGCATTAGCTTCGGAAGTCTTGGAAACTTTAGGCACTTTTACTTCTATAGCAATTATGTCAGAACCGAATGATGTCACTTGGGCTGTGACGTAATTTTTTACTCCTGTTCCAAATGAAAGGACCATGATGACCGAAGCTACACCGATGACAATGCCCAGAAGCGAAAGCAAAGTCCGCCCCAAGTTGGAACGGAGATTATTAAACGCCATTTTAATTGAAATTATGAAATGATGCATTTTTCAAATTTAAAAATCAAATCTCAAAATGGAAAATGATGGTGTAAAATGAAAGTTTTTTAACTTTGATTTGTCATTCTTATTTTTGATATTTTCACTTGAACTATCGTTATTCATATCTCAAAGCCTCCATAGGACTGATTTTTGAGGCCTTGCGGGCAGGATACATCCCGAATATTACTCCGATTCCAATAGAAACAAGAGTGGCCACAACAATCGATTGCCAGGAAATTAAGAACGGCCAATTATATTTCAACGCCTGCATAACAATAGCGGCAATAAAAGAAACGATTATTCCCAGAATTATTCCAAAAACTCCACCAAAAAAAGAAATTGCTGCCGACTCCACCAAAAATTGCATCAGAATGTTGTTGGTTTTTGCTCCGACCGCTTTTCGAAGACCCACTTCCCTGATCCGCTGATTGACCACGATAAGCATCGTGTTCATGATACCTACTCCGCCGACAACAAGAGAAATTGTTCCAATCGCCAGAAGGAAATAGCGAAGCACATTGGTAATGTTTTTGACCATCTCGAGCGCTTGTGCCTGATCGCGAATTGAAAAATCATCATTTGCCGGATTATCGATATTATGCCTTTCGCGAAGCGTCGCTTTCGTATTGGCGATCGCATACGGGATAAGATCGGCGCTTTTGACCTTGGCTCGGATAAAAGCAATATGATCAATTCCAAGCATCAGCCTTTGGGCGGTAACTAGCGGAATAAAAACCGAGTCATCCGCACTAGCTGTTCCAAATCCGGCTCCGCCTTTTGATTTAAAAACTCCGATAACGGTAAAACTCTGATCTTTCATGGTAAAAGTTTTTCCGATAGGATCTTCATTTAAAAACAGATCGCGAACGATATTTTTTCCAATAACCGCTACTCTCGACATATCTTTTTCTTCAGTTTCGTTTATGAACCGGCCCTCTTCAACTTCGGAATTCTCCACATTTATATAGCTGGCTGTTGTTCCCGTGAATGAAACGGTCAGATTTTCCCCTTTATATTTCGCCACTTCCGATCCCATAACATAACCCGCCGCATTTTCTATTTCTATGACATTTTTTCCGTTTCTGAGAGCTTCCAAATCGCCGTATTTCAGGGTTTTTACCTTAATTCCCATTGCCGCTGCCGGAGGCCCTTTTTCATCGGACGCTCCCGGCAAAATACCAATGAGGTTGGAACCGATTCCAGAAACCTGGTCCAAAATCAAGGCTTGAGCCGATTGGCCGATTGCCATGATAATAATAACCGACGCTACGCCGATAATAATTCCGAGAATAGTTAAAAACGAGCGGAACTTCGCCGCCATCAGGTTTTTGTAGGATATTCGGATTGGATCAGTCAAACGCATAAAGCAGAATTTAGAATTATGAATTGCGAATTATGAATGTGAATACAGAATCCGGAATCAACATTCAAACTTACTGATTCTAGTTGCTTTTATCAATCCAATTATCAGTTTGTGGCATACAACTGTCTGGTTTGCAATTTTAATGAAATCCCCTTTGCTTATATGCCATACATCTCTAGCTATTAACAGTTGGTTTTGAACTTCTATCAATGACGTCTGTGATGTCACATAAAAATTAGCCTTGTCTTTTGCTGATTTTCTCGCAAAACCTTCAGCGATATTGGATGTAAAAGATACTACCGCCCTTATTAATTGATTTGATAGGGCAAATCTTTCCCAATCTGGAAAATTTTTTGTAATTTTATAAATCATCAAGACTAGTTTATGACCTTCCTGCCAAACGATAAGGTCTGTAAACTTAGTAATTTTTCCAAACTCATTATTTTTTATCCCCATTCCAAATTCTTAATACTAAATTCAAAATTCTATTTAAGTTTTTCTCCGTCCTGCGCCACTCTTCTGTTTCTTACCGGATCATCAGCAATAATCAATCCGTCTTTCATATAGAGGATCCTTTTGGCATGTTCAGCGGTATAAGTTTCATGAGTAACCAATATTACGGTGCGCCCTTCATTGTTCAGCTTCTGGAGAATCTCCATTACTTTTATCCCCGATTTCGAATCAAGATTTCCCGTCGGCTCATCGGCAAAAACCACATCCGGTTCGTTCACTAAAGCTCTTGCTATTGCTACCCGCTGTTTTTCTCCGCCCGAAAGCTGATTGCTCATATAATTAGTCCGGTGATCCATTCCGACAGCTTTTAGCGCCGCCATAACCTTATCTTCATTTTTTCCGTCCGGTTTTTCATCATAAAGAAGGGGAAGTTCCACATTTTCAAAAACAGTGGTTCTTGGGAGAAGATTAAAAGCTTGGAAAATAAAACCAATTTTTTTATTGCGAAAATTGGCTAGCGTGTCATCATCAAATGTCGTAGTATCTTTTCCTTCAAAAAAATATTTTCCGTCAGTTGGACGATCCAGAAGCCCCAAAATTTGCATAAGCGTTGATTTTCCGCTACCTGATGGACCCATGATAGAAAGAAATTCCCCTTTTTCCACAGAAAAAGTCGCGCCACAAAGCGCGACCGTCTTCACGCCCTCGTTGTCATAAGTCTTGCAAAGGTTTTCGACTTGGATTAAGGTTTTATTTTCAGCAATTGACATAGATCAATAAAAAACCAACTTCGCACCACCGTGTGGGGCTTTTAGGTCTTAATTACGCCGGCATACTTTCAATATTATTTTTGTCCTGCTCCCAATTAGCCGGATTTTTTAAAATATATTCGCGAATCTTTTCTAATTCTTTTTTGTTTCGAATGATATGATCATAAAATGATCGTTGCCAAATTTTTGTAATACACGATTTATTTTTTGATTTAATGAACCTAATGTATTCTACGGATGATTTTGACTTTAATATTTGAATTGTTCTTGATAATAAACCCGCATTTCTATTTAAATTGCGTAGGGACAGACCTTGTGTCTGTCCGCAATCTTGTATTCTATTTTGGGCGGACACCAGGTCCGCCCCTACATTTTTTTCTATAATTTCAATTATCAAATGGACGTGGTTTGGCATTATAATGTTTTCATCAAAAAACACATTTTCAAAATAATTTGGAATTACCTGTAAATTTCTTAAAACAATTTTCCCCAATTCACTTAAGATCATTTTTCTGTTAATAATCTTACCGAATAATTCTTCCCTGTCTTTTGCGCAAACCGTCACAAAATACATTCCCTGTTGGGAATAATTGTAATTTTTCAATCTGGTTGTTTTTCTATTTTTATATTCCAAAAATTATTATTTTTTCGTCAGCGTCACTACTTTTTCTCCGCCAGTCAGTCCTGAAGCGATTTCCATCATTCCATCATTGCCCCGAAGCCCGGTGGTCACATAAACCTTTTCAATCGTATTTGTCTTGGCGTCTTTCAATATTTCCACATATTTTTTGCCGTTTTCTTCTTTGATGGCCCGTTCCGGGACAGAAACGACATTATTTTTGGAATTGGTCTTGATATCCAGATCGGCGCTCATGCCGTTTTTTATCCTCTGGTCGTAATTTAAGATTTTGAATTTCACTTTGTAATAAACAACATCCTGAATTATTGTCGAAGCTGGTTCAATGTCAATCACTTCTCCTTCAAAAACATCCTGCGAAGTAAACGCATCAAGAGTTATATCCGCTTTTTGCCCGAGGGCGATCTTTACGATATCTGATTCCGGAACATCCGCTTTGACATCCAAATCCCCTTCTTGCGCCACGGTAACCACCGGAGTGTTGGAAGCCGCTGAGTTGGCAGTAATCGTTTCTCCCACTTCCCCGTTTCTTCTGATAATTATTCCGTCCATCGGGGAATACAAAACAGTATCCGCAAACTGGGCATAAATTTGAGTCACCGCAGCTTCCGCCTTTCTGATTACCGCTCGCTGGGCATATTTTTGTTCTACCTTATAAGCACTGCCTTTTCTTTTCATATTGGCCAGAGTTTGCTTTTGCACCATTACTTCCTCTTTGGCCTGTTTGAGCTGGGCATATAAAGTTCCCTTATCAATGACCGCCACTTTCTGACCTTTTTTCACCCTGTCTCCTATATCCACATACAATTCCTGAATGATTCCGCTGGTCTTGAAGGAAAGTTCGACTTCATGCTGTGAGGCCGTTATGCCCGTGACTGAAACTGTCTGAGCCAATGTTCCTTTCTGAGCTTCCGCGGTCGTATATTCCACTTTCGGTTTTTTGTTTTTAAAATAAAAAAAACCTCCCGCTACAAGTAGAATTGAAATGATAATGACGTATGTTTTTTTCTTCTTGAACATAAATTATTGTCATTGCGAGGAGTTCCGTCTTTGGAACGACGTGGCAATCTCGTGCTAATTTAGTAAATTTTTATTCTGCGAGATTGCTTCGGTCGAAAACTCCCTCGCAAAGACATGATCTTACAGTAAACTTCTTTGTTTTTCTCTTGCGTCCAGCGCTTCATTCACAAGAGCGTCAGCAATTTTATTCTCTTCCCTCATTATATGACAAAAAGTCACTTTTTGGAAATCCAGCATCAAATTCCAAATTTCAATAAAATTTTTCTGGATGTATTCTTCTTTCAGTTTGTATTGATGATTGAGCTGCTTGACCACCAGTTCCGAGTCCAGATAACATTCTATTTTCGTTTCCTTGGTTTTTTCTTTGCCAACAAGCGCTTTGATTTTTTTAAGCCCAAAAATGAGCGCTTCATATTCCGCCTCGTTGTTGGTTTTCTCGCCGATATATTCGGCATATTTTTTGTCGAGCGTTTCAATCCACACGCCGATAGCCGCCGGTCCAGGATTATTCCTGGCTCCCCCGTCCGTATACATTTTTATAATGTTACTCATATTTATTTACCCTACTAAACAAGACGCAACCGCAAATTGGTGAAGCGAAATTATCCAACAGGGTTAATTATTTTTTCCAAATATTCTTTTATTTTTAATTGTTCTTCGAAGGAATTTTCCAGTTCAATGCTCGCATATTCCGGAAGATATTGGACATAATCTTTGACATAATCCAGTTGAGAAAAATCACTCATAAAGTGATCGCATTTAATCCATAATTCCTCTTTGGTTTTGGGATCAATGAAAAGAGAAGCTTTTTTTGCCACCGCCGAAATATGCGAACAGCCAACTTTATATTTCTTGATTAAACCGTCCAGTTTTTCATAACCCTCATTTTTTTGAATTTTTCCCAAATCTTCCCAATGGGAAATGTCCAGACAAATTCCCGCTCCCAATTTAATGCCTTCCAAAAAACCTTCGTCTATCCGCAGAATATTTTCAATATAAACTTTGTTTTTAACTTTTGTTTTCCTTAAAAATTCCAGCCCGGCCCTATTGGCATGAATATTAAACAAAGAGGTTCCGTATTTTTCCGAAAAATATTCCAATTCCCATTCTTCCATATCATCGCGCAAATGAACGTGAGGAATTTTTTGAAGTTTAGTATTTTTCAAGAGGTCATAAAGCTCTTTGCGTTCCTCAGGTTCCAAAAAAGTTGGAAAAAGAGCAATTTCCCTCAACTCCAATCTATCAATTTCTCTTACTTTTGCCCGCCAATCCGATTTCGGCGTAGTGGTCAGGCCCAAAAGAATTTTTCTTTTCATAATTATATTCTCTTTCAGCTATAAATTAGACTTTCTTATGTCAATCAGTTTAAGCTGTATTTTTTTATTCCCGTTCCATTCGTCCTCCGACAGAGTTGTTACCACATCGATAACATCGCCCTTTTTAAGATCGGAAAATTTATCACCCATGGAAAAACCGATGGAATCAAAAATTTTTGGATTGCCGTTTTTGGCTCGGACGGACATTTTCAAATGCTTATTGCCGTTGCCGACAATTTTCATATCTTCGATAATCAAATTTTTCATAACGAACACTGGCTCAGCGTTTCCCATTCCGAAAGGCTCCATCATTTTCAGTTCTTTCACAAACTCCCAATCCACATCTTCCGCTCTTATTTCCAAATCTGCTTCCAAAACCAAAACAGCTTTTTCCTTGATTGCTTTTTTTTCTATCGCCCGCTCAAATTTTTCATAAAATCTATCGGCTTTTTCTTTTTTTAATCTTACCCCTGCCGCCTGAGCATGCCCGCCAAATCTTTCCAAGGCGTCAGAACATTCTTCCAAAACTTCCATAATGTTAATTTCCGGAATACTTCTGAGGGACCCCACTAATTCCTTTTCCTGATGCTGAAGAACAATGGTTGGTTTTTTAAATTTATCAGCAATTTTTCCGGCCACCAGCCCCAATATGCCCACCGGCCAATGTTCATTTTGAGCGAAAATAAATTTCTTGTCTTTGAATGAATTGATGGCCAGAATTTCCACCTCTTTGACAATCTGGGAAGTTATTTTTTGCCGGTCCTGATTTTTTACCTCGACTTCCAAAGCCATTTCCCTCGCTTTTACCCTATTTTTTTCAATTATCAGTTTATAAGAAACGCTGGCATGATCCATCCTTCCGGCCGCATTGATTCTGGGCGCTATCTGAAAAGCTATCTTGTGAGTGTCCGGAATTTTGTCTTCGGAAATATCAATCCTTCCCACCTTGAACATTTCTTGAAGTCCTATTCTTTTTGTTTTGGACAAAACAATAAGTCCATAGCGCACCAGCACCCGGTTTTCTCCCAATAAATTAACGCAATCTGCAATGGTGCCGATAGCCACCAAGTCCAAAGCCCACTTCAGTTGGTCTATCTTGTCGGGAGCCATTTTTTTATAGACCGCTTGAGCCAATTTAAAAGCTACGCCTACTCCGGCCAATTCTTCAAACTTAAATCCGGAATTGGGTAGATGAGGATTTATGACCGCCAGCGCCCCTGGCAATTTGTCCGGCACATGATGATGATCGGTAATGATGACATCCATGCCTAATTTTTTGGCCATTTCCACTTCCTCTACCGCCGTAATGCCGCAATCGACCGTAATAATCAAATCGGTTCCGCCAGATTTCAAAAATTTTATCGCTTCTTCATTAAGCCCGTAACCTTCGATTTGCCGGTCGGGAATATAATAATTGACATTTTCAAATTCCAATTCTTCCAGCACATCAAAAAGAAGGGCGGTGGCCGTTACTCCATCCGCATCATAATCGCCAAAAATGGTAATTTTTTCTTTATTTTTTTTCGCCTCCTCTATCCTTCCCACCGCTTTCTCCATTCCGGAAACTTTCATCGGATCGGTTAGATCTTTTTCGTAATCAAACTGAAAAAAACTTTCAATCTCTTCCTGAGTTCTGATTCCCCTGGTTCTAAGAAGCGCTAAAATCAATGGGTTATATTTATCAACAACAATTTGATTTTTTCCATCATCTTTGTTTTTTATTTTCCATTCCGCCATACATCAATTGAAAACGAGGCGCCATACCCCGTTATTTTTAGGTGTTAAAAATTTTATTGTCTCCCAAAAGCTTTAATTATTCCCGTTGCCATTGCATTTAGAGCAAACAAACCTGGCTGAAAATTCATGCTTGTTTAAATCAAATATCTTGAGAGCTAAGTCCAAGTTCCCGCCACATTTCTTGCATTGGAATTTTTCATCAAAATGAAGATCTTTAGCCAATTTCGGACCATCCAGCTCGCTGGAGCTAAATTTTATTTTGTATTCCCCCGCATCACCTAGCGTTGATTTTACTTTTTCCACTATTTGATTAGGCGTAATCATTCCCATCACAAAAAATTCCCTTACTCCCATTTGTTTGGCTTTTTCTTCATCTTCCTTTCTCCCCATATGGGAAAACATCACAACCGGCACATTGCTAGTGGTAACATTCTTGGCCAGAGCTTCTTTTAGCCCGAATCCATCCATCCGAGGCATAATGATTCCGGTAAAAATGACATCCGGAATGTTTTTCGTCGCTTTATCGAGCCCTTCCAGTCCGTCAACTGCTTCCTCAACTTCAAATCCCTCTTTTTTGAAAACCTCCGCATACATTGTCCTTATTGATTCATCGTCGTCTATTATCAATATTTTTAATTTTTTTTCATCGCTCATATTTTTTTATTTAACTTATAAAATGATTTTAACGTCCACTGTCACCGCCTCCCTGCCATCATTATAGATAAGCATCGGATTTATATCAAATTCCTTTATTTCCGGAATCTCCACAGCCAGCTGGCTTATTCCCAAAAGAGCCTTGGCTAAACTTTCGATGTCATAAGGTCTTTGTCCTCTCGTTTCACGAAACAAAAATCCGATTTTGCTTCTCAGCAGTGATTCTTTTATCTGAGCTAGATTCAGAGGTGGAACAAGAAAATCCACCATATGAAAAACTTCCGTATAAATGCCGCCCAGTCCGAAAACGATTATCGGTCCGAACACGCCGTCTTTTTTTATTCCCAGAATCAATTCCACTTTTCTTTCCAACATCGGTTGGATAATGATTTTCTCTCCCGGAAAATTATTTTTCATCTCGTTTACAGCCAAATTCAATTCGTCGCTGTCTTTTATATCCAATATGAGCCCTTTTTTATCAGTTTTATGAAGAACCTTGTCGCTGTCCACCTTAACCGCCACTGGAAACTTTATCTCTCCCGTTTTTCCATCTTCCCAAGAATCAACCGCATTTATTCCATATACATCCATCACCCATCGGGCATCGGAGAAAAACAACGCTCCCCGCCCTTCTCCTTTGGCAACATTGATAATGTCCATAACGTCTTTCTGGCGTTTTGTGTTGATTTCTACTTCTCCGGTTATTTCAGCCGCTCTGGTTTTTACCCATTGGGAATAGGAATTGATAGCATTGATTGCCTCTTCCGGAAATTTAAAATTAGGAACGCCGTTTTCCTGAAGCTTCTTGGAAGCTTTTTTTACTCTTTCCCCGCCCATAAAAACTGTTACTACCAGTTTCTCGCTTTTTTTATTAAACTGGATTATCTTGGAAGCGATTTTTCCCACAGGCGTTTGGTCTTGAGGAGTCAGAACGCAAACAATGGAATTGATATCTTTATCTTTTCCCAATAAGCTTAGCGTTTTTTTATACCTGTCTTCCTTGGCGTCCCCCAAGACATCCACCGGATTTTCCACTGACGATTCAAGAGGTAAAAATTCTTTTAGTTTTTCCTTGGTTCTTCTACTAATATCAGCCATCTTTATTTCTTTTCCCTTAAAGGCGTCGGTAGCTAAAACTCCCGGTCCGCCAGCGTTGGTGATAATGGCTATATTTTCGCCATTTGGTTCTTTGTTCTGAGAAAACAGACTGAGCAAATTAAAAAATTCTTCCGTTGATTGAGCGCGAATTATGCCGGCTTTGGAAAAAACGGCGCTCATAATTTCATCGCTCCCTGCCAACGCCCCCGTATGGGAGGAAATGGCCATCTGCGATTTTTCTGTTTTACCGGATTTTATAATAACTATCGGTTTTCTGGCGACCACTCGACTGGCTGTTTCCAAAAATTTTCTCCCGTTCCCTATGCCCTCCAGATACATTCCGATCACTTTCACTTCCGGATCATTGTCCAAATGTTCCAGCATCTCTGTTTCAGAAATAGTCATCTTGTTACCAATGGAAACAATATGGGAAAAATTAATATTTCTGTCCTTGGCTATATCCATAATGGCCACAATAAGCGCCCCTGATTGAGAAAGCAAAGCAACATTTCCCGCCGCTGGCATGCCGGAAGCAAAAGTGGCGTTAAGTTTGATCTTCGGCGCCACAAATCCCAAACAATTGGGACCCAGGATATTCAATCCTTTTTCTTTGGCTATTTTTTTTATTTGCTCTTCCCTTTCCTTGCCTTCTTCTCCAATCTCTGAAAATCCGGCAGAAATTATGACATAATTTTTTATCTTTTCGGAACTTTCTAAAATTTCAGCTGGTATAAATTTAGCCGGAATGGCCATAACAGCCAGATCTACCGGATTCTCTATTTCGCTTAATTTTTTATAGCATTTTCGGCCAAAAATTTCATCATATTTGGGATTGACAAGATACACCTCTCCTCTGTATCCCAATTCCAAAACGTTTTTAGCAATGACATTTCCCACTTTCCCGTCCTCGGGAGAAGCGCCGATAATGGCAACGGATTTAGGATTAAAAAGATTTTCTAAATTCATAACGATTTTTCATTAAATTTTATTTTCATCCAACAGCCCTTCAATTGCCCCGTAAAACTGGACAACGCTGGAGCTATTGCTGATGCCCCACTTGGTCGCCTCTTCCAAGCTCTTTCCCTTTATATGAGCGGCCAAAAAACCGCTGGAAAAAGAATCGCCGGCTCCGGTAGAATCGACGGCTCCTACTTCCATTCCCGGAATAAAAATTTTATTTTCTCCATCGGTTGCCCAAGCTCCTCTTTTTCCATCAGTAATGGAAACGATTTCAGCGCCCAAAGATTTTAATTTTTCCGCCAAAAATTCTTCGCTGTTGATTTGCGAGTCCGCCAAATTTTCCCCAAGACTGGAAACAATTTCAATCGATTCGTCCTTGTTGAGAAAAAGAATTTGAGTCTTGGAAATCATTTCCACTATTTTTTGCACATTGTCATGAATGTTGGATTGTCTCGGATTGAAAGCCACTTTTATGCCGTTTTCTTGGGCTGCTGCAAAGATAACATCCAGGTCTTTTTCCCAATCGCCGTGAAGATCGCCGATAAAAATCCATTCTGTCTTTTGGATATTTTCCGGAATTATTTCCAATTTTCCATTGGCTTTTTGATTGGTAAAAATGATTCTTTCTCCTGATTCTTTGTCCACAATGATAGCGGACATATCACTGCGACAGTCCGGTTCCTGGCTTACAAGTTCCGCGCCTACCCCGTTTTTTTCCAGCTCTTTTTTCATCCAACTGGAAATTTCATCGCTTCCGATATGGGAATAGCACGATGCTTCAATTCCCAATCTGGCCAAACCCGCCGCTACGTTGGCCGCGCATCCTCCCAGCGCCTCATATCTCTCTTCTATCTTATATTTTGCTCCCAGCTCAAATGTTATTTTTTTCTGAGCCATTATATCTTCCGGAGTTTCTTCAATTTTTCCCTCCGAAGTTGGAAAAAAAATATCTTTGCAAATTGATCCGATAGAAATTATTTGTCTCATAAATGATAACCAATGAACCAAGAACAGCGAAAAACATTCGCTACCCTATGCCATTTTTTCAAAAAATTTATACTTTCCGATCGCTGATTTTATTATACCTTATTGCTCTTCTCCCTTCCAGTTCTTTCCCTTTGGCCTTAAACCGGATATTTTCAAGGCTTTTTAAACCACGAAAGCTCGATGGCGTCCGATAACCAGGCCGACTCTTTTTTCCTCCAGTTTTTGCATAATCTCTCATCGATTAATTTTAGTTTGCCCGCTGGTTTCCAATGATAAAAAAATGTCTTCAAATTCCATTTTTTTGTTTTCCTGATTTATTTTTACCTTTATCGCCAAGCCTTTTTTTGATTCCGAACTGAAATATTGGTCAAAAATGAAATTGCCCAAAGAATAATATATTCTTTTGCCCATATAATCTTCCCAAGGCTGGGTTACATGGGGATGAGTGCCGATAACCAGATCGCCTCCCGCATCCACAAATTCTCTGGCTAATTTTTTTATGCTTTCCTCCGGTTCCGGTTTATATTCCGTTCCCCAATGAGTATAGATAATAATCAAATCGGCTTCCGTTTTGGCCTGCCTGATGCTTTCCAGCGCTCTTTCTCCGGAACCTTTTTCAAATTGGTTATAATTTATAAACGCCAGTTTTACGTTTTCCATATTCTTAATCAGATATTCATTTCTGCCGCCAATATCGCCAAAATAGAATATTTTATTTTCTCCGAGATATTTTTTTGTTTCTTCCAGTCCCTTAGAACCAAAATTTAGAATATGATTGTTGCCGATATTAACCAAATTAATATTATGACTAGCCAAAGTCGGTGCTAAATTTTTCGGAAAGGTAAAAACCAAGTGGCCTTTCTCTCCAATTTTGGTATATATGCTTTTTGAATTATTTTCCGTTATCGGCCCCTCGAGATTAGCCACCGCCAAGTCAAAGCCAGCCAGAAAGTTTTTCAAGTTTTCAAAAATATAATCATCGCCTTTTTTGGCCGCCACTTCCCTTATATAACGGTCAAACATCAAATCTCCCAGAAATATGATTTCTATATCCTCCTTCTTTTTCAATTGGTCTTCCAAAAAATTTTTTTCTTCCGGCAAAACCTTAATTTGGCTGCTAAAAACTTTTTGGTTGTAACTCAAAAGATTTTTTAGATATAAATTTCTCAACAAAAAAACGCCAATTATAAGCGTCGTAACCAAAAAAACAGCGAAAAATATTTTTTTCCATTTTTTCATTTTTCTACTTTTTCAAGATTTATGAGAAAATTTTTATTTATGCCAGCAAAGATTTTTTCTTCATTACCTTGGGCTTTTCTATAGAAAACATATCCAGAATTGTCGGAGCGATATTGCCCAAAACTCCACCGTCTGATAGTTTTTTTCCTTTAAATTTTTCGCCAATGAGCAAAAAGGGCACCGGATTTTTGGTATGAAAGGTGTTGGATTGTTTGGCTTTTATATCATACATATCCTCCGCATTGCCATGATCCGCCGTTACTATAACTGTTCCTTTTTTATTTAAAATTTCTTTTACCAACATTTCAATCTGCTGATCCAAAATCTCTACCGCCTTGATAGTGGCCCTGAAATCGCCAGTATGTCCCACCATATCGGCGTTGGCAAAATTAACGGCATAGAAATCATAAATGTCATAATGGATGTGCTTCAAAATGTGGGCGGTCAAATTATAAGCGGACATTTGGGGAATTTTGGCATAGGAATCGATTTTGGGAGAAGGCAACATTACCCGGTCTTCGCCATTTACCGGATCGGCATAGCCGCCATTTAAAAAGTAAGTCATATGGGCATATTTTTCCGATTCAGCAATGTAGAGCTGTTTTATTTCTTTTAAGGCCATCGGCAATGTTCCGGAAATGGACTGGCCTCCCCAAACCGTATGGACATCAAGATCAGGACCGAAGTTAGTCATAGCTACAAAATAAAGGTCTTTAATTCTGTTGATTACCGGCATATCATCATTAATGATGCTGGATTTATTGGAAGCTACGAAAAGTTTGGCAAATTGGCGGGCTCTGTCGGAACGAAGATTAAAAAAAACCAGGCAATCGTTAGCTCGAACATTAGCGACTGGCTTTTCGTCTTCCATAATGACGGTCGGCGGCAAATATTCATCTATTATTCCTTTTTCGTAAGCCTTCTCTATGGCTTCTTCCGGAGAAGAAGCTACCTCACCGCGGGAAAAAACAATCGCATCAAACGCTTTGATAAGTCTTTCCCAATTTTTCGCCCTGTCCATGGCATAAAATCTTCCGGAAAGAGTGGCTATTTTTCCAATTTTTTCCTCTTTCATTATTTTCTGAAATTTTTTTAAGTGTTCTTTGGCGCTTTTGGGATAAGAGTCGCGTCCGTCCGTAAAAAGATGGCAGAAAACCTGTTCTACCTGATGCATCTTAGCCATTTTCAAAACTGCCCGAAAATGATCCGGATCGCTGTGCGGACTGTCTGAATCTCCCATCAGTCCCATTACATGAAAATTTCCCTGATGCTCCCTGATATGACGAACCGCTCCGGCTAAGGCCGGATTCATATAAAAACTTCCGTCTTGAATGCTTTTGGTAATAAAATATGAATCTTGAGACACTATTCTTCCGGCGCCGATGTTCATATGTCCGGCTTCCGAACCGCTCATTTTATTGTCTTCCAAGCCAACGTCTTTTCCTGTTGCTCCCAAAAGAGTATGCGGATAAAGTTCAAAAAGCCGATCCAATGCCGGTTTTTTGGCTAAAGTTATAGCGTTATATTTTGACGGACTGGCCACGCCGTATCCATCAAGAATTATCAGAGCTGTAGGCGATTTTTTTTTGAGCATAATTATTGAATTTCTTCTTCTATTTTCATTAATCGATTGTATTTGCAAATTCTCTCACCGCGAGACAGCGATCCGGATTTGATATATTCCGCTCCCGCCCCCACGGCCAGATCGGAAATAAAATCATCGGTCGTTTCTCCACTGCGATGGGAAACCACCACTTTCATTTTATTCTTTTTGGCCATTTTTATACAGCTGATGGTCTCGCTTAAAGTTCCAATTTGATTGACTTTGATAAGCACGGCATTGCAAGCCTTTTCCGCTATGGCCGTCTTTAGCCGCTTTACGTTGGTAACCAAGAGATCATCTCCAATAAGCAAAGATTTATTTCCCAACTTTTCATTCATCGCTCGCCAGCCGGCCCAATCATTCTCATTCAATCCGTCCTCTATAGAAATAACGTTGTATTTTTCTATCCATTCGTTATAAATATTAATTAAAACTTCCCGGGTCAAGTTGGCATTTTCCGGCTTGAAAACATATTGATCTGATTTTTCATCAAAAAACGACGAAGCCGCACTGTCTATTCCTATGTTCAATTCAACTCCTTTTTTGTATCCGGCTTTTTCAATGGCCTGATTGATAAGCTCAAGAGCCTGGGCATTGCTTTCCAAATGCGGCGCAAATCCTCCTTCATCCCCCACCGAAACGGCAAAACCCATAGAAGAAAGAATGCCTTGAAGGCTGTGAAAAACTTCACTTCCCGCCCTTAACTGTTCCTTAAAAGTTTCGATGCCGCTGGGAACCAGTTTATATTCCTGAATGGAAAGTCCCGAATCGCTGTGCATTCCTCCGTTTATAATATTAAACATCGGGATGGGCAGTTTGTAAGCCGAAGTTTTCAATTTAAAAGTTTTGGCAACATAAGAGTATAGCGGCAATTTTTCTTCCATCGCCGCCGCTCGAGCGCAGGCTAATGACACGCCGAGAATTGCATTGGCTCCCAGCTTGGATTTGTTTTCCGTTCCGTCCAGATGTAGCATTCTTTTATCAATTTCCTCTTGATTTGAGACTTCCATCCCGACTATTTCCGGCTGGATTTTTTCATTGACATTATCCACCGCCCGTAAAACCCCTTTTCCTCCATAACGGCTTTTGTCATCATCTCTAAGCTCCAGAGCTTCAAAGGATCCAGTAGAAGCTCCGGATGGCACAGCGGCAGAGGCTTTTATTCCCGACTCCAACTCCACATCCACTTCCACTGTCGGATTGCCCCGGGAATCCAGAATTTCCCGCGCGTATATTTTTTTGATTTTTGACATAATTATTTTTATTAAGATTTAGATATTTAAAATGACCTGATATGAGAACTAATATATTTTACTTCTAATTGGTTGATTCTACAATCCACCAGTCAAATTCAATCGGCTCGCTGGTTATTTCCGGAATTTCCACCTTGAAATCAGCTCTTATATTTTTTTCTGTAACTGTTAACGGATTCTTAATGGCCTGTTTGGCTTTAGGAGACAAGAATATTTTGGAATTATCCTGGACGGCTATAGTTTTTATTATAACACTCTTTCCGTCACTGCCAGTTTCATCATCGATGCCGTCGGCATTCTCATCTTTCAAGACCGGCAAGATTACCGCCTCCCCGATTGTCGCCGCGCTTTGTTCCTCGATCTTAATCGTAAAGGCGCCCGCCACAATTCCGTCCGCTTCCAATTTTCCGTCCCCTATATTCACATTGCCAGCCACATCCTTATAAACCAAAGCATTGGCATTAAGGGCGGTAGCAAAATCAACTATAGCCTGGTTTTGTTCGGTTAATAATTTTATCTGCTCATCAAGCGCTCTTATCTGATCGCCCATGCCTAAAGCATTGCTTTCGGCATAAGTTGCCACACCTAATAAAGCTTCGTTTCGTCCGTTTTCCGAAGAAAGATCAAATTCCACCCCGTTAAATTTGAGGATATTTTCCGCTAAATTTTCCGTCGCTTTTAACTTGCCTTCCAGTGCTATCTGGCCCAGCCTTATGATAGTTTTGTCCTGGAACTTGAAATAAATTCTGAAATAACTGACATTATTCCAATCAATTTCTCCGGTTTTTTCTCCGTCACCAAGATAAAGCCGGACTTTATTCCAGCCGTCCATAAGATATGGATGGCTTGATTTGTTCCATTGAATTTCTCTTGTATCCATTTCATTTCCCAATTCCGTATGAAAATCGGAAATAAGGTCAGCGTTTTCTATGAATAAATCAAAAGTCAGATAGCCGTTTTCTATTTCATAACCGGAAACGTCCAATCCTTCATTCTTATTAACAGCAATATTCTGGAATTCTCCGATTCTTACATATTCTCCCCCAAACGATCCATTTTCCAGCAATGAATTGCCAAGATCAGTAGAAGCGCCGGCATTCATTTCACTAAAAGAATGGAAAACCTGGGAAACATTATCTCCCATTCCGGCTTCTTCCAGACCGGCCATCTTTCTTGAAATTTCATTCACCCGATAGGAAAGATAATTGACATTTTCTCCAACATAATCAATCTTATTAAGGCTCAATTCTGTCTCATTTAATTTTTCCATAATTAAATTATGATTTTGGGAAATACTTAGAAGGTCGCTCGAGAGAGAAACTGTATAATTTTTTAAACTTCCCAGTTCTATAGATATTCCTTCTATGTCTTCCTGCTGTTCGGCTGCCGACAAAGCCAATTCCTGAACCGATTTAACCAAAACCGGAACCAGCCCTATGGTATTCAATTTTTTATATCCGGTGGAAGAATCGGTGGTAACCAGTTTTGGAATGACCGCTTCTACTTCCTGAGCAATAAACCCAAGACTCATCGAAGCATTATTCTTTTCAAATTTCCATTGATATTCCACCGGCCGGAGACTCATCAAAGCGTCAAGTCCGTATTCTTCCAAAGAAGAGATGTTCTTTTTGAAACGCCTGTCTGAGGTGCAGGTGATTGTTCCGTCAGTGGCGATGTCACAGCCGGTGTTGTTATCGCTGTTAAACCTGGCGATGGGTCCGGTGCCGGAAGCGATAACGTCCAGTTTGTAGAGAGGGTTGGTGGTGCCGATACCGACGTTGCCGTTTATTATTCTCATAGCTTCTGTAAATGTATCGCCGTCATACTGACCAAAAGCAATATTTTTTGTAGCACCACTTGATGAATAGATTTGAAGCTGAGAAGCTCCTAT
>JAKQLJ010000028.1 GCA_029567195.1 bacterium
AAAAGCCCGCCCATTCTTTTGTGAAGCTCCCTATTATCCAACCTTAAGCGACAACACATGCTTCGAGCATCGTCCGGATCCATATCGGAATTGATAAAGTTGGCGAAATAAGGAATGCCGAACTTGGCAGTCATTTCCCAAACCTTATCAAGATTGGGATTATTCCATTTGAAATCCCGAGTGATGTTGTAGGTGGGAATAGGAAAAGTGAAAACCCGGCCTGTCGCGTCTCCCGCGCTCATCACTTCCGCAAAGGCGCGGTTAATGACATCCATTTCCTCCTGAAATTCTGCGTATTTTTCCTTTTGAGGCACTCCGCCCAAAATCACATTCTGATCCTTATAATTTCCCGGACAAGTAAGATCCATGGTCAAATTAGTGAAGGGTGTCTGAAAGCCGACTCTGGTCGGCACGTTAAGATTAAAAATAAACTCCTGCATCGCCTGCTTGACGCTTTCGTAATTCAGCTGATCATAACGAACAAAAGGAGCCAACAGGGTGTCAAAATTGGAAAAAGCCTGGGCGCCAGCTGTTTCGCCTTGCGTGGTGTAGAAAAAATTTACTATTTGTCCGAGAGCGCTACGTAAATGTTTGGGAGCCTTGCAGGATAATTTTCCGGACACACCGGTAAAACCTCTGGTCAGAAGATCCTGGAGATCCCAACCACAACAATAGGCGGCAATTTTATCTAAATCGTGAATGTGAAAATCTCCTTCTTCATGAGCGCGTTTGATGGATTTGGGATAAACCCGATCCATCCAATATTTGGAACTGACAATGGAAGAAATATAATTGTTAAGACCCTGAAGGGAATAAGCCATATTGGCGTTTTCTTTCACCTGCCAGTCAATTTCTTTGATATAGGAATCGATGAGATCGACTGCTTCCGCCAGTGATGCTTCAGTGTCGCGAATTTTTCCCCGCTTGTCGCGATAGATGATATACGCCTTGGCAGTCTCGTCAAAATCCAAAATCATCAGCACCTTTTCCACCAAATCCTGAATTTCCTCAATATTGGGAATATAGCCCGGGCGGTAATTTTTCCCCAGCATCTGCACCACTTTTTTGGATACCTGTTCCGCTTCTTTCATTCCCGCCTCTCCAGTTTCCCGAAAAGCTTTGTATACCGCTTCCGTTATTTTCCTCTGATTGAAAGGCGCCACTTCTCCGCTTCTTTTGACGATTTTTTTGATCCTGCTCGTTGATGATCTTGCGATTTTTGTTTTTCTCCTTTTGACCATAGTGTTTTTCTTATCTTTTAGTTTTTTATTCCCCCCGGATTTTTTCCCCTTTTTTTGATTTTTGTTTTTCGCCATTTTTATCAGCAAGCGAAGAGAGGGAGATTGAAAACAAATGTCCCGCGCCAATTCGCTATTAAAAATATAATTTACTTGAAAACTTAAGCCGCAGGCAATTCTGAAAACAAGGAAAGGAAGATGCGACTATTTGTCAAAACCGTCCAATTCTTTTTTAAAACTTTCTATACTGCCAAATGATTTATAGACGCTGGCAAATCGGACATAAGCCACTTCGTCCAGTTCCTTTAACTTTTTTAAAATCAATTTTCCAATTTCTCTGGTGGAAATTTCCGATTTTTCAGTGGAACGGATTTCGTATTCGATATCACCCATCAATTTGGCCAGCCTGTCTTGAGACACCGGCCTTTTTTCCAAAGCTTTTCTTATTCCCACCTCGATTTTATTCTTGTCATAGTCCACTTTCGATCCGTCTTTTTTGATAACGGTAAGACGCAAAATTTCCAATTCCTCATAGGTAGAAAACCGAGCTTTGCATTTCAAACATTCTCTTCTTCTTCTGGTTATTTTTCCGTCATTGGTGTCACGGGAATCGACTACCTTGGTGTCATTAAAATTACAAAAGGGACAATTCATTTTTTAGCAGTAAATTATTAATTTATACAATATATAGTGTAGATTAATACAATTATACCACAAGTAAAAAATTCGCCAAGGATGATTTTTCCCGTGATTTTAAGCTGTTTTTTCATTGCCTGTGGATAACTTTTTTTACTACGCAACGGTTAAAAAAAATTCTTCCGTTTTAGTGGAAGAATTTTTTTATCTAATTAAATCTCTATGTGTTATGCGTTATGTGTTTTACGGCGCCACTTCTTTCCACCTTTTTCTTTCCGTATCTTCGCCTGAACCGCCGCAATCTTTTTCTCCATTGCAAGTTCCTCCGCAGCCATCTCCGCAAGTTTTGCCGATACAAGTATTTTTGGCGCAGTCGCAATCAGGAGAACAAGTGCTGGAAAATCTGGCTACAATATCCCGATCAAAACCCTCGACTTTCATAGCGATATCAGTGCAAGTATTGTTTGTCAACGATTCTCCGCATTGCCAACCGGCTATATCGCCCTCCCACCTTTCAAATCCCTCGCCGGAAACCTCAATATCAACTCTGTCGCCTTTTTTAACATTGGCCCAGACAGCGTTAGCTCCCTGCTTCACAGTTCCGTCAGGCAATGTAAGTTTTACGATGCGCCCAGGATCCGGATCAGAAATGGAAATATTGATTCTCCATCCCACATCAAAAGTTACGCTGTCACACTCTGACTGCTGAAATCCGCTTAAATGGTCATCATAAACTTTATAAAAAACCGAATATGTACCGGGAACATCAAAAAGGTAAGAAAATTTGGCAGTTTCACTTATCTCAACCGCCTCCTTGGTTCCCCAGCAATGAACAGGACCGCCGCGATGACCGCCACAGCCATAAGGAATGCAACCCTTGGTCGTCCATGAATGACCGATTATTTTCAGCGGCGGATCAAAAGGCAATTCGGCATAGTTAACTTCCCCTGGAATACCACGCCCGGAAAAATTTATAGGTATTCCATGATAAAAAACGGGTGAGTTTTCTTCAGGTTTTAATATTTCGGCTGAAGAACAAGCAGAAAGAATAACGCCGTCTTTTGTATTTTCATTTCCCGAGTATTGGCCAAAAGGCTCGTATTTCGCCAAAGCTTTTTCCTGTTTCCCGCCATAAATAAAATTATAGGCAAAAACGGAAATGGCCAGAAACAATACTGCGGTAATTATAAGCAATATTTTTTTATTTTTTTTGTTCATCGCTTAGATTTTAAAATATTTCATAAATTTTTTCCTTTCTCGGATCATTTGGGGAAAATAAGGATGTGTAATATCCGTATTCCTCCAACAATCCTTTCGCATCTCCCAGCTTCTTGCAAGTAAGCGCCAGATTATAACTTATAGCCGCTTTCAGATCTTTTATTCCGCTTTCCGCTCCTAAGGGATTGTTTCCCGGATAAGTTTTTTTCCAGTCTTCCGGGGTTACTTTTTGAGCTAAATCCTTGCCTTTTAAAAGACTTCTCTTTGCTTCTTCATACTTTCCCAATTTATATAGAGCCAGGCCGTTATTGGAAAGAAGCCAGGGATTTTCGGGAAATTTTTGAAGCCCTTTTTGGCTCACATCGGCCGCTTCCTGAAATTTATCGTCGGCAATATATATCCAGGAAAGATCCATATATCCCGCCCATTCATTGGGAGCGTATCTTATAAATTGTTTGAAATCATTTTCCGCTTCCGGATAATCTTTGAGATACCCATTAATCAACCCCCGCACATAAAAAGAACGCTTGTTTTCCGGATGAACCGCCAACTCTTTGTCTATCTCTTTTTTGGCTTCTTCTGTTTTGTTCGTTACCAGATATATTCTGGCTTTTTGATAATGAGCATAGGACATTTTCGGATAAGCGAGAAGAGCCGCATTATAATACTTTTCCGCTTTTTCCAGATTGTATTCCCCGCCGTTAAAATAGTAGTTGCCTTTTTGGAAGAAATAACCTGACACTTTTCGCAATGCATATCCGCCAAAGAATATGATTATCAATACCAATCCGATTATCCAAATACTTTTCTTCAAAAAATTCATTCTAAGTATTTTGTTTTGATAAAATTATTGTTTCGCTGGCAAATTATTTATTGTACTAGTAACCTCTAATAATTGAAGGCCGGTGCTAGCGCCTAAATTATTATTGGGTTTTATATCAAGAGATTTTTGATAATTTTCCCTAGCTTTCGCCAAATCATTTTTTTCCTTATAAATATCGCCAAGAGTAGTATACACTTCACCTAATAGACCGATTTGCCCCGAGCCGTTCCCCATAGCATCAAAGCCGGGATAATCCTTAAAAGGTTTGTCTACGTCATGATTGAGCTCAGCAGCCAGGTTGGCATAACGAAGAGCATCGTCAGTCTTCTTTTGGCCATTCAATATCATTGCTATGGTATTATATGTTCTAATCTTAAAAACCGGCGGCAAAAATTCTTCAAAATTGGGATCATTTTTTACCTTGAACAAATAATCCAAACTTTTTTGAGGCAGAAATCCGCTAAAGAAAAACGCCCTGCCTATGGCATAATTATCATACATCTCTCTTCCTTTATCCATAACAGATGTTCTTGGCTTATAAGGAGCAATATTCCGTTTGTTTATTTCCTTTATTTTTTCACTTAAATTTTTTGGCTGAACCAATACACAAGCACTGCCGCCAGTTTTTTGCCCTATTTCTTTGATCTTGTTAAAATCATCAAAGCTTATTTCATAATTATTTCCCTGCCAATAATTATGAAGGACCAGTTTTCTTTCAGCATCTTTGATGCCTATAAGAACCCAGACAGGATTAAAGGGAATTTCTTCAGTTTGTTCGCCGCTTAAAGGCATCATTAAAATCAAGGGGATTTTTTTCTCTTGATTAACATACTTTTTAAATTCGTTAATGTCTAAATCAATAACCTGCGGTTTTTCATAATCATCCTTGCTTTTATAAAATCCGAAGAAATCGTTTATTCTGTCCGGAGTTATCATTCTGCCACTTTGAGCTTTAAGATAATAATCCACCAAAACTACGTCATTTTTTTCCGGATTCCAATATTCCAAAATTGAAAAGACCGCCGCGCTCAAATCATTGGAAATAAAAGCTGCTTTTTCCTTATGGTTATGAAGGCCGTTGTAAGGAACTCCTTCTATAACATAATTTACTTCGCTTCGGATTGTTGAAGCGTCCGGCTTGCCTTTTTGATAAAATTTAAACCCGATAAAGACAATCAGGCCAAAAACAATCAAAACAGCTAACAAAACAATTGCTTTTTTCATAATTGCTTGATGTTCCATAATGATAAAATTAAATATAATCCTAATAATCGCTATCGGAGGTTGATGATGATCCTTCATGACCATCGCAAGTATCACAGACGCCCGTTACTTCACAGAGATTTTCGCAAGGAACAAAATCACAACCAGCATCAGCATTGGCCGCATCTACCGATATGGTTTTATTTATAACGTCCATAGATTCCGAGCTGATCTTTGAAATATCTATATGAGAGCCTCCTAAAAAAATTTTAACTAGCAAAGCAATGATAATACCTCCGAGGCTTGCAATAGAAATAATCGTTCCTCGGGTTATTTTTTTGATTAAAAAAGCCATAACTTGTTTTAAAATTAAAAATACAATCTTTCAGTGTTCATTATACAACAATATACAACTTATAGCCAACTTTGAATTGTGGATAACTAATGGCTTGAAAATAGCCTGAAAATTGCTTTGCTAAATAATGTGTGATAGTATTTTTTTATGAATATCAGACCGTCAATCAGCGCTAAAAAAATATTAAAAATTCAGCCCATTAGAAAGCCTATCAAAAGCATAATAAGGGCTTTTTTGGTGTTTCTGGAAAAATATTTCGGATCAGAAATACTGCTTGATATGCCGGAAAAATTCCTGAATATGCCCGTTAATTTCATCGAAATAATTAACAGATTTTCCAATCAAAGATCATCCATATACGTAAAAAATATCAGGTTGCCACGTTTTCCGGACGAGCCCTTTATATACCAATACAGGACAAAAATAAATGGAAGTTTTTTTGGCAAAGGAGCTCACTTGTTTGATGAAGAAAAAGCTTTATGGAAGTCATTAAACGAATCAATTAAAAAATATCTTTGGAATTCTTCGGAAGATTTTTACAAAAAATCTTTAATTTTCTCCTCCTATCAAAAAATTAAAAATGAAGCTTTAAATATCCATAGTTTGGCGGGATTTACCCAGGAACAAAGAAACAAGAACCGAGAATTATACTTTGACGACAATACTAAATTTGGCTGGATTAAAGCAAGGGATATTCTTTCTGGAAAAAATATTTTTTGTCCCGTTCAGCTTTTAAGCGAAAACTATCATAATTTAAACGTCAAGACGGAATCTGCTTCTCAAAAATTAGAACCAATGCTCAGATGGAACGAACCTACAGGCCTGGCAATCGGAAAAAGCCTGGAAGAGGCTATTACAAAAGGAGTATTGGAGATAATAAGGAAAGATGCTTTTGCAATCTGCTATTTAAATAAAATCAGCCCGCCCGTTATAGATTTTGAAGATTTAGCTTCTCAAGACGCTGATATGATGAATATCTTAAGGACAATAAGAAGATACAAACTGGAGCTTCGTTTAACAAAATTGCCGACAGATTTTCCGGCAAAAGTAATTTTGGCCATAATTTTAGATAATACCGGGATTGGACCGGCTCTAACTGTTGGCATCAGCGCCGGTTTCGACATCAAAGAATGCATTTTAAATTCTGTATCGGAAAGTTTGTCCGCTCGACAATTCGCAAGAAGAGAATTAGGCTCTTCATCAAAAGATGAACAAGCTGCGGACATAGAAAGCTTAGATAAAAGAAGCAGGTTAATTTTCTGGTCAAAAATAGAAAACAGACCTCAATTAGATTTTTTAATTAATGGAGAGACTGTTAAAATTGATTTGATTAGAGATAGAAAATTATTTCCGGAAAAAACAGGCGTTCCTCTAAGAAAATACTATGAAAAAAAACTGGCTATTCTTAAAAATAAAATTAAAAAAGGCAATTTTCAAGCTATTTTTGCCGAGTTAACCACAAAAGAGATAAGAAATAAGGGATTAAGATGCGTCAAAGTTGTCATTCCGGAACTTCAACCTCTGCATTTAATTGAAAAAAATCCTTATTATGGCGGAAAAAGACTGAAAGAAATTCCTTCGAAATTTGGCTACAAGCCAGCAGAAGAAATAAATAAAGTTCCTCATCCTTTTGTTTAACCTTATCTAAAATTATTTATGCCTGGAGAACTATCAAAACAATTTCATAAACAAACCGATTTGGAATTCATAGCCAGCTCATTCAGAAGTGACTGCCGCCATCAGCCTGGAAGCTGGAATGAAATATACACCAAAGAATATTCCCGGATGGAAAAAATACCCTTGCCAAAAAATTTTTTGGATATTGGCAATATGGAAAAAGCCATGAAAAACCGCCATTCCTGCCGCGAATACAATTTGGGAAAAATTATAACCAAAGATGAGCTCTCTACCCTTCTTTTCTATTCGGCCGGTGTTAACCCGGGAAGTCAAAGAGACAGGATAAAAAGATTTTACCCATCAGAGGGAGCGCTTTATCCGCTGGAAGTGTATTTGGCAATTCAAAAAGTTGAAGGAATTAGCCAGGGAATTTACCACTATAATGTCAAGAATCATACACTGGAAAAATTAACTGAAGGCATCTCGGAATTAGACAAAATAAAGGAGGGATTGTTATATAAATGGTCCAGAGAAGCGCCCGTAATGGTTTTCATTACATCCGTTTGGAATAGAAATATGTTAAAATACGGCAACCGAGGATATAGAGCTATTCTTCTGGAAGCCGGACATCTAGCACAAAATTTATCATTAGTCGCCTCCGCTTTGGATATCGGATGTTGCAATTATATGGGATTTAACAATAAATTAGTCAATGAAGTGCTTGATATTATTAACGATGATGAGGATTCCTTATATATGGCCCTTCTGGGAAAATAGAAGAAACTAATAAAATTATGGAGAAAGAGAATAAAGACGCCAGCTTCAAAAAAATCAGGGATATCATCAAAAAAAATGCATCTTTACGTCGGATGACCGGCTAATCGTTTCTTTTGACGGCAAAGAGGCAAAATGGCTTTTTGACTTAAGAAAAGCTTTTTTGGATCCTGAAGGATTGGATCTCATATCCGAAGCTTTTTGGGATATTTTTGAAAAAGAATATCCCTTCCAAGTTGGCGGAGTAGAAATAGCTTCCGTCCCCTTGATATCGGCCATTATATTAAAAAGTCAACAGCGAGGAAAGCCTGTGAATGGTTTTGTAGTAAGAAAATCCAGAAAATATCATGGGTTGCAGAATTTAATTGAAGGAAATATCAACGAGCATAAAATAATCTTGGTTGATGACATTATCAATAGCGGCGGGACATTGATATATCAGATGAAGGCATTGGAAGCTATTGGAAAAAAAGTCCATTCTTTTTTTGTTCCCGTAAACTATCGCGGGCAGGAATCATACGATAAGTTAAAAGATATGGGAATTGAGCTTAAATATCTCTTCTCTCTTGACGATTTCAATATTGACAAAAAGATTTTTGAAAAAAAAATAAAAAAAGACGCGCTAAAGGAAAATTTCCAATTAATCTGGCATTTTGCCAGCCCGGATCCAAATTATTTCAATGTTGTGCCAAAATCCACTCCCATATTGGATGAGGAAAAAATATTTTTTGGCAGCGATTCGGGATATTTTTGGGCTCTTAACCAAAAAGATGGATCAATTGCCTGGAAATTTAAAGTGGGAAATATTCCTTTCAGAAAAGGAATACTTTCTTCCCCTGCTATACACAAAGATCTGGTTTATTTCGGATCATACGACGGAAATTTGTATGCTCTTGATAAAAACAGCGGCAGACTTAGATGGAAAAATTTGGACGCCGATTATATAGGATCTTCTCCGGTTATATCTCCGAAACTGAAAATGTTATTTGTTGGGCTTGAGTTTGGATTATTCAACAGAAAAGGCGGCATTACCGCTTTGGATCTGCAAAGCGGCAAAAGAATATGGCATTATGAAATGAAAAATTTTGTCCATTGTTCACCGGCTTATTGCCCGGAGAAAGAATTGGTGGCCACTGGATGCAATGATGGTTATGCTTATATGTTTAATGCCAAAAACGGTAATCTCAAGTGGAAATTCAAAACTGAAGGAGCCATAAAAAGTTCCTTGGTTTTTGATATTAAAAATAATTTACTCCTGTTTGGATCGTTTGACAAATCCATGTATGCCCTTGACATTGATTCGGGAGAAATAAAAGGCCAGTTTAAAACCGGAGACTTGATTTATTCTATTCCCAAGGTTTATGGAAATAATGCCTATCTTGCTTCAACTGACAAGAATTTGTATTGTGTAGATTTAAAAAATGGCGAGCTGAAATGGAAATTTGAATCCACTGGAAGGTTTTTCTCCTCTCCGGAAATTTATGACGAAAAACTATATATTGGCTCCAATAACGGAAAAATGTTTGAAATTGATCCTGAAAACGGAGAATGTTTGTCTTATTATCAAGTAACAGAAAGAATAACCAATAAGATTATTTATAATTCCAAAACTAAAAGGTTTTTTATTTTAACTTTTGCCAATGAATTATATTGTATCAGTAAAAAATAATTCACATTTTCCTCTTACCAAACCCGGGGAGCCATGCATCCGCCAAAACATTTTTTTTCCTTAAAATAATCACAATCCAAACATTTTTGCAAAACCTTATTTTTTATTTTTTCCAAATCTTCTTTATAAACATTGCTGACATTTGAAAAAGACCCTTGGAGCTCGCTGATGTCTTTTGGCAAAAACATTTTCGTGCAGGGAGATATGGTTTTTCCGTCCGGGTTGATAAGCATATATTCTCCGGCATTGCAGCGAAAAAACAATTTGGCATTTTTTTTAAGATATTCCCTCTGATTGTCGCTGAATATGCAGGGAGGAATGGGATTGCCCAATCTGCATTTAACTCCGAAAGAAATAAAGAAACTGGCCGTTTTGAATATTTTCTCTCCCATTTCCTTTTCTACTTCAAAGGGAACTATCGGATCCAGATCAATGTCATTTGCCTTGAAAGTTATCGCCAAGTTTTTTACCTTTTCTATTTCCGCCTGTTTCGTTTCTAAAGAAATGTTATATCTTAAAGTAATTGGAATTTTATTTTTACTATAATATTTAATTGAGCTGAGAAACAATTTTTGTGTTTTTGGATCTAAATAATGGGATACATTCATCATTACTCTGTCTGGCTTTGCCTTGGAAATTTTGAGTCCGTTGGTTATCAGAGTGGTCGTAACTCCTCTCAATTTGCAATATATTATGGCATAATTGATATTTTTCCAAATAGTCGGTTCTCCTCCTATTAGATTGATATTTTTGCCGCCCTCTTTTATGTATTTATTAGTAATGTCAAGAAAATCAATAAAAGACATATCTTTCTTAAAAATACGCCTGGAATTTTTTGCATAGCAATAAGGGCAATCAGCATTGCATCTGTAAGTCACTGCCATCATTAGAGTAAACATTATTTTTCCTGATTATTTTTTATAAAAAATTGCTTTTGTCAAATATTAGCATAATAAAAAATAAAAAACCAACAAAAAAGGCGAAAGACATAGTCCTTCGCCAGGTATTTTGACGGCCTTACCGCAATTTGCAATTGAGATTTTTGCCGTCATCGTAGGCTTTTTTCACCTCAAACCCTCTTCCGACAGGAATGAAGGTGAGAGCTCCATAAATCAAGACTACTTTCCCGTCTCTTCTCTCAACGGTTACCGCTTTAGGCGTCAGGTTCTTGTCGGGTCTTTTTACCAGCTTGTCGTGTCCTATTTGGGTTCTCGAATCCTCCCCTACCCAAAAAGTGGCCTCCAAGCCGTTCCCAACCATCCGGACATGAAACTCCGCCGGAGCAGAGCCAGAGTTCGCCGCACTCTTGAACCTTTCACACTCTCCAGAATAGTCGCCGACAAAAACAGACAAATTGCTCGCATCTTCTGCCAAAACGACATCTGTTGCAGGAATTGCCACAAAAACCCAGGCCAGAAACAAAAGGGCCGCCAAAAAATAGTTTCTTTTCATTTCAGTCTCTCCTTCTATGTTTTCATTATGGTTCGCTAAAAAGAGCCAATAAACCATTCTCTTAGCGCTTTGTTAAGCCACTAATAACTTGCTTATTAATTGGTTTGATACTAACATATTATTAATAAAAAGTCAATGAAAAAAATGGTTTCAATAAGTGCCAAAGAAATAATAAAATTATCTCCTCAAAAAGCCGTGGATTTTTTGAAAGAAATTGATCATCAAGTTTCCATAGAGGAATTCATGGCAAAAGAATTAAATGACCCGTCTTTTTCTGCTTTCTTCAGTTATTGGGAGAAATGGCTTCCCGTAAGGTATCAAAAAATCATTGACAAGATAATAACGGAAAATCGCGAAGAGAATGGATTTTTCAGCAATTCCTTGCCTCTCGCTCTTGATAAATATTTTTCTAAACCAGAATTGGATATTCTATTTTCTAATACAGGCGCCATTCAATTAACTTTCGGCTGTTCTGGAGGTTGCCAGTTTTGTGGTCTTGATGCGCCGGAAGGAATCAGGGAGCATATTCCCTTTTTCCAGTTATCAAATCTTTTCCATAAATTCAATTTCTCTTTGAAAAAATCGGACCCTTTTTTGTATTGGGCTTCCGAACCCCATGATTATTCATACCGAAAATGGCTAAGAAAAAAAACATATAAAGATGTCCATAATTTGGCTTCCAGGCAACTGGGATATCAGCCACATATTACTACCCGCATATCATTTGATAAGCAATGGTTTGATTTTGTTTCCAAGAGAGGAAAGCGAAGTCGTCTTAGCGTATTTGGCTCCTCTTTGGAAAAAATCAAGGAACTGAAAAAAAAGACAACTATTGAATTGTATGGAAAAAACCGAAATCATTATCAAGGACTGGGTATGTCATTTCAAAAAGATATTCCTCATAAAAAAAGACCTCTTGTTGGAATTGGTTGTTTCAATGGGGTGCTTCTCACTCCCCGTGGAATATATAATATAATCCAGGTTCCCGTGTCCTCAAAATATCCTCAAGGACAGGTTGTGATGCCGGTTACTGCTGTAAATGGCAAAGAAATAAAAATTGGCGATAAATTGGATGATGTCCTTGGAAGATCCGTAGTAAGATATTGCAAATTAATACGTAAAATAGAAAGGATGGCTGTGCCTTTTCTTACAATATGCCAAGATAGCTCAAATTACGATATCGCCGTTGATAAAAACTTAATTATCCAGGCGATATTACCCAGCGTTCGCCCTGAAATTGATAAAAAGATAGAAAATATCATAAAAGCCGTAGAAAAATTAAGAAACAAAAAAAATCGCCCCAACAAAGAAGAGGCTGACAAGTTAAAAAAACAAATACAGCAGGAAGAATCAGCCATCATATCCTTATTTTTAAAAAGAGTGGAAGAATTGCATAAATTTCACACGCTTAACAATTGTTTTTATGACTTGGAAATGATGATTGGAAACGAAGTAATATTTCCCTCCATTTTATTTAGTGCCAAAAAATCAGGCAACCTCGTTTCCTTTTCCAAAGAAGATACTGACACTCTTTTCACTGTCTGCTACAGCTCTTTGTGCAAACCTATAAAAATTCCTGTCTATTTTCAAAGTTGTCCGATTCCGGATGGCAAGAACATATGGAAAGATGGACAAAATATTACCACTGAAGAATTGCATAAATTATATGGAAACTCACTGAAAATAAAATTGAAATTTAATCTGAAAACAGAAGATCGGCAATAATTTTTTAACAATTGCATCCAAAAAAAGCTTCTGTTATGATGATAAATGCCCTTTATATTAAGGAAAAGATGGGGAATATTTCGTATGAACAACTTAAAAGACAAGAAAGAATATTATAATAAACTGAGCATTGGCTTTAACGGTCAAAGTGATTTTTTTGACAAAGTCATCATCCCCTTTAAAAAATATATATCTTCGGTTTATACTTCTCCGGCCGCTTCCATGGGCATAGCCAGTGCCCGTTTTAATCCGGATATCTTCCCTTCTCAACTTCTGGAATTCCGAGAAAAAATTAAAGCCCAAAACATTGAATTTAACCTGATTTACAACTTTGATGGAATTGCAAATCCCGAAATTATAAACAATTTAATCAATACCGCAAATTTTCTTAAACCTGATATTATAACTGTAAATGGCACTTTTTTGATTGACAAGTTAATAGAGTTGACTAACTACAAGCTCAATATATCCATCATTAATGATATAAATTCTCTTAATCAGCTACACCAAATTTTTGAAAAAGATCCTGACAAAAGAATAGTGTCATATAACATAGGAAGGAGAAAAACTTATGACTTGGATTTTATCCGGTCCGTCAGAGAAGCATTTCCTGATTTAAGGCTCAAACTAATGGTTAATGAGGGCTGTATCTTTGAATGCCCAGACCAAAATTTCCATTCTTGTTCTTTAACCATTTCCAGCGGAAAATCAATGGAAGAAAATATTTTTTACTGCTCCAAATTTAAGCCCGATCAATACTGGCGTTTTTTAACCGGCCAATATATACCACCCAAATTTTTATCCGCTTATTGCGATTTGGTAGACGAATTCAAACTGGCTACCAGAGGAAATAATGCCACTTTATTAACGAATAATTTTGCCATAAAAATACTAACAGAATACATAAACGAGGAAGATATAACAATAGCCCGGGCCATGCAATCATCTTTTGGAGGATCAAAATTCTCCCGCAATTTCCTTTCCGGTATGGACATGCTTAACAATTCCCTATACCAAAAACCCTACCCTCAAGATTTTTTTTCCGTAAGAAGCAATTGCAAACATAACTGCTATCAATGCAATTATTGCAAGAATATTGTTGAAAATAAGTTATAAATATATCTTTTTGGCGATAATTTATTTTTTGCCAAAACTGAAATAGTTTCCTATTTTAGAAAGAAATCTCCACCTTATTTGGGGATTTTTTTTAATATTTTCCATTATATAATCATAAGCTTTTCTATGATATTCATCGTTAATTTCGCCGGATGCGCTAATAACATAAGGAGCTTCAAAATCTCTTTCTTCGTTTTCTATTTTTATATGATAATCTCCTTTTTTTGTAAAAAATAACGTATCCGGATTGAGATAAAACTGTTTTATTTGAATCGTTAGCGGATCTAAACTGATGGCGTAATCCAGGGTTTTTTTCAAATAATCAACGTCATCGCCCGGTAAACCCACAATGATATCCAAAGAAAGTTTTACTTTATGTTTTTTTAATAAATTTGAAATATGCTCAAATTCTTCAACCGGCAATTCCCTGTTCATATATTTTTGCAAACTCGGATTTATACTTTGCAGTCCGACCTGAACCCTGGTCACATTCATCTGCGCCATTATTCTTATTGTTTCCTCATCAACCAATGATTCGGGACGAGCCATTACAAAAAAATTAATTTTACCAAGGCCTGATCTTTCAATTTTTCTTTTTTCAAATTCGACACAAAATTCTTGAAGCCTGTTTTTGGAAAAAAGAAAGGCATCATCAAGAACCATAAAACTAGAAATTCCAAAATTACAATTCAAATATTCTATTTCGTCATAAAACCTCTTAACCGAAAAAAAACGCACCTTTTCAAATTTTACACTGCGAAAGCAATAATAACATCCGAATCTGCAACCTCTGGAAGAATAAACAAAAGCGCTAAAACTACCCGCTGTTTGCTTTTGTTTTTTTTCCAAAAATTCATCCAGAATATGATTCAAATATGGAGATGGGATATAATCAAGGCTTAAATCTGTGTTATTTATTTTTTTATTTCCCGGCAATGTTTCATTCATTTCTTTTTTGGTAAAAACGCCTGACACAAGATTGTTTTTTAATATTTCATCAAGATATAGAAATGAATTTTCCGGATCGTTTCCGATAATGCAGTCTACTCCGCCTAAAGCCAGGGTCTCTTTGATATTCTTTGGATGGAATTTATAGCTTTGAAATCCTACAAAAATATCAGGATTACTATCTTTCAATTCTCTGGCGATTTTTTTTGCCCTGCCTAAAGAAAATATTTTGCTCCAAACGATACTGTCCAAAAAGAAAAAAACAGCCGTTGGATGATAAGAAAGAATCAGATTGATTTCCTGCTTGAAATGCCCGTCTTCGGCATCAAGAGACATGGGCAACTCAACTATTTCACAGTCATATTCCCCTCTGTTTTTTTCTTTAATCAAGGCTAAAATATACCCGATATCAAGCGGGGTATAATCATAAACTTTCATGGAAAAATAGCAAAAAAGCATTTTCTTTTTTTGATAAAACCGGCGCAGATTAATAATTTTTTCAAAATAGCATGTCAAACTGGGAATCATATATATCTAATGTCAATAGGAATTATGTTTATTTATAGGCATATTATCATATAACTGCGGAAGAAAAAAGTTAAATCTTGCCATCTCTCTTTTATTGCATTAAGACAGGGCTTTTGCTATGATAAAAAAGCTAAAAATCGTTCAATAAAGTTGTAAAAATCCGTTTTTTATTAAATTATGGCAAATCAAGCTATCATTCTTATGGCTGGCAGAAGCAGCAGATTAAAGTCCGTTATGAAAGACCCCAAATCCCTTATGCCGCTTGGCGAAAAGAAACTTATTGATATCCAATTGGACTATCTTTTTAGATTGGGAGTGAAAAAAATTATTCTGATTTTGGGATATAAAAAGCGCAGAATTATAAGTTATTTACAAAAAAAATATCCTGATAAAAAATTCATATTCATATATAACAAAAAATGGAACAAAGCCAGCAATTTGGTTTCTCTTTTGGAAGCCAAGTCATTTTTAAAAAAAGAATCCCTAATAATCAACTGCGACGTCTTGTTTCCTTTTGAATTAATAAAAAAAATATCATCTTTAAGGCCTCAGGGTGCCATATTGGCTGTTCAAAAAAAATCATGCGGAAATGAAGAAATGAAATTTATGCTTGACGAAAAGAAGAAAAGAATGGTAATGCTTACCAAAAAAATGCCCTGCCAAAAAGCTGACGGAGAATTTATGGGCATTTCATATATTTCCAAAAATTTCGGAAGCGCTCTTGTTGAAATATTTTCCCATATTCCTTATAAAATGTTTAAGGACAACTTCTACGAGTGGGGTTTTCAAATTGTAAGCCAATTTACAAAATTGCCATTACAAGCGATGGAAGCTACCCATTTGCCCATAATAGAAATTGATTTTCCCAAAGATTACGATCAGGCAAAAAAAATAACGCTTCCTAAAGTTAATGCGCTTAATAAAATAAATGGGTGCTTTTAAACAAAATAAATACAAAGAAAATCCTAATCCTCAAGCCAAGATCGGATTTGTCATTTTTTATCCTTTTCAATTTTATGTTTTTAAGAATGTCTACAAAAACATAAGCCAAGAGGCTGAATTTATCATTGATATGGGAGCTTTTTTCCCGATTAAGCAACCAGAAGAATTGCTTGATGATATCTATGCGCTTTTAAAAAAGAATGGGGTGTTTTTTAGAATTTTACATTTTGAAGATTATTATTCGGAAGCCTATCTAAAAGATTTTTTTCAAAATTTTTCAGCCTTGGTATTATTATGGAACAGAGGTTGCTACCAGCTTACTTGCAACGCTTCAAAGAAAAAAATATGCATGCAATATGGCGGAGGAAAAGATCTGGCAGCTTTTGCCTTATGGAAAAAGAATTTTGACTTATTGTTAGCTTACGGAAAAAGAGACAATGCCATTCTTTCCCTTTTGGCTCAAAGCAAAATAGTAGGCAATCCAAAATTTGATGATTGGTTTAATAATAATTTTGATAATGATTTAATAAGCAAGGTTGGAGAACGGCTGGATAAATCTAAAAAAACGGCTCTTTATTTGCCTACGCACAGTGATTTGAGTTCTCTTGAAGATTTGGCTGATGAATTGAAATTACTAACCAAAAATTATAATGTTATAATTAAACTTCATTATTACTCTCCCCGAGAAGAACCAGAAAAAATCAACAAAATAAAGGAAGGTCAACTAATAATTCTCAACGATGATGCGGATTTGCTTTCCCTTCTTAAAATTTCCGATGTCGTAATTAGCGACAATTCCAGTGCTATTTTTGATGTTATTTTGGCAGACAAACCATTGGTAACCACTGATTTTATTTCTGATAAATATCTGGAAAAAGATCATAAAATTATTAAAGAAGCCAGAAGAGGACAAATTGTCGCATTAACTTATCCGGGAAGCATCGAGCAAAGGATAAAAAAGGAAGGTCTTATTATTTCAATAAAACAGCCTTCCGAACTTCAAAAAGGCCTGGAAGAAGCCATAAAAGATGATCAATTTTTTAAAGACTCGCGAAAAAAAATCAGAGAAGATTTGTTCTCCTTTAATGATGGCCAATGCGGCCGAAGAGCGGCCGAAGAAATAATAAACCTTATGAATTCAAAAAATAAAACTGAAAAACCTCTTTTCTTTCATTTAACAGAGGTCTATTTTGGATATGGAGCCTCTATGTTTGAAATCAATTCCAGTATTAATTCTCAATTCAACCGGGAAATAAAAGAATATCAAAAAAGAAAAAGATTTAAAAGTTTTGCCGCCCAAAAATTTCTTGAAGGAGCAGCACGCAAAATTTTTAATGAGGGAAAATTTGGCAAAAAAAAATATTCCTATACCATATTTTCACCTCTGAGACGAATGCTTTTATATCGGCTTTTGGGAGGCAAGGGGATCAAACCGGCTTTTATTATTTTCAGCGGAGCTTTTTTTACCTGGCTGGGAGGATTTTACGCCGCAACAACAAAATACAAACAAAGAAAATAGATTTAAATATCTGCGCTTAGGCCCAATTTCTGAGCCAATATAATATTTTATTAGTAAGCCTGAAAGAAAGGCTTTTTTTGAAGTTGTCTAATTTTTTCCTATCTTTTTTATTGTTACTAACATAGCCCAAACAAGGTCCATTACATTTTAATTGCAAAAAATGATCACATTTTTTGCAATTACGCAGAGAAGGCATTTTGGAATTGTTAACCAAATATTTACTCAATTCATCGGAATATTTTTTAGCCGTTTTTAAGCTATAAAAATCCAGCAAACTACCTTTTTTTAAATCTTCCATTATGAAACAGGGAAAAATACTCAGATCGGCTGATATGTCAAAAGCGCCTACTTTTCCGGCACACCCCCAGCCCCTGATGTCAATATTCTTTTCTGACAATCCATTCAGCTGATCCGGCGTAAAAATACATGGAACAAGCCCGCAACCCAATGAAATGCGGGAAATGCCAATTTTCCGAAGCTCATCTATGAAATTTAGCATGTCTTCTATATGTTTTTCATAATCTTTAAAAGGGACGCCGGAGCTGTTAATTCTGTTATTTGCCAAGCCTATTCTGATAAATTTAATGCCGCTATTTTTTACGAAATCAATAATTTTTTGGGATTGAAAACCGGCGTTATCAATGGTAATACTGCCGGTAATTGTTGAATTATTTTTTAATATGTTGAGATTTTTTTCTATGTTTTTTTTAATTGATTCCGATGCCAAAGCACCGGCAGTAACATTAAATATAAATTCCAATGACTTTGCCCTTTCAACCATCCATTGCGCCAGTTCTTCAGAAAAAAGGCCGTTGGTAAAAATTTTAACTTTAAAATTATATGAAATTGCTAAATCTATAATTTCCTTAAATTTATAATGAAGAGTCGGCTCTCCTCCCATAAGCCTCACTTCAGTTTTATGATTATTCTTTAGAAAAACCAAAAGTTGCCTAAAATCAGCAAGACCCATTTCTTTTCTGGAAGGTGCTGCCATTGCATCCTTGGCAAAACAATATGGGCAAGCCATATTACAAAATTCCGTAACAAGAATGTTGGGATTTATTTTTTTTGAAATAGCCATAAATTATTTTAAGTCCTATAATTCTATCAGAAAAAAAATGCTAAGCCAAATAAAAAAGGAGCAAGTCTAAGCAATAATACACTGCCAGACTTGCTCCCAAAGTGCCTCGGATGATCACATGATTACTTCTTGGTAAGGCTCCCGGAGACGCCGTCCAAACCAGGCTCTCTGACCAGCTTCTTGCCTTCAAGGCGAAAAACGATTTCCTTCCCGCTTGACGGGGTCAGATAGAGCTTCAGCTTACCATTCTCATTCTTCAGCACAGCCTCCTTCATGGAAACGTCCTGGGGTCCAATGCTTCCGCTTGGGCCTCTGCTGCTCAATGGACCGAGATGATATCTCGTGCAGTTCACTTTTCCGTCATCCTGGAGTCCGGAGATCACCATATTGAGAGTCCGGTCTCCCCTTGAAGTACCCTGCTCCCCTTGCCATTCCCCCATGATGTATTGGGCCTGGGAATTCTGGGTCATCTGTTCTCCTCCGCCGGCAAAAACCGGGGAGAAAACCGCCAAAACCGACACGACACAAACCACCAACAAAAGCGCTCTTTTCATAAAAACTCCTTCCTTTTTTGTTTGTTGAATTTAAGCAAAAAACCAATGATACGGCACTTATTTATAAACTAAAGAACGACATAGCAGTCTATCATAAATCAAAAAAAATGTCAAGATCCAAGGACATGTTTGACATAATATTTGTAATACGAGTCGGAAGGTTCAATAGTAAGAAATCCGCTTTTTTCGCTTTGGGAAAATTCTTCATTTTTCCACTTCATATAACCGGATATGGCTACCATGGCGCCGTTATCCAAACAATAATCCAATTTTGCAGGAATTTTGAAATTTAAATTATTAATCTTGCAAAAAGAAGCCAACTTTTGGCAAAATATTTTATTGAGAGTTATTCCTCCAACCGAATGGATTTCTTTTGCCCCGGTTTCTTTGGCCAGACGGAAAAGCTCTGAGATTAACAGATCAAACAAAGCATCCAAGACACTGGATGAAAAATCTTTTTGAAAAATTTTCTTTTCTTCATCTGTCAAAGAATAATAATTCAGTGATTTGAGCTTTTCGGATATATATAATTCAGTATTTTCCAAATTAAGAAATTTATTTTCTCTTTTCAGAGGCCAATCCAAGAGTTTTTCTTTATATCTAGATTTACCCGCCAGTGCCAAGATTTCCAGATGCGCTCCTCCGTCCCCTCTTTTCAGATTAATACCCATTGAGCTGCATATTATATCAAACAAAGCTCCTAGTCCAGTGGGTTTTTCTGCATCATCACGCCACTTGAGTTCGTAAATTTTAGTTATGTCAAGTTGGCTTTTCATAGCATAAATGCTGGAATGGGCGCCTGAAGCGTTGAGCCCTATGATAGGAAAGGAAAAATCTTCAATTGATCTATCCAGCCAATTGGCATGGATATGAGCCATTTCATGTTTCACACCCATTATTTTTTTTTCAAAAATATGGCTTATGGTATTAGCCACCACGGCCCCCACTGGCATAGCATGAAACGGACCCTCCAAAGAAGACGCGCAAATCAAAAAAATATCTTTTTCATATTTTTCCAAAATCGGCTTAAGCAGCAATAAAAGATTTCTATTATGAAAATTATAAAATTTTTTCGCTTCTTGGCTAGTGAAATCCAAATCTACTTTTTCGTTTATTATGACTTTTCCTTCCTCATCAATAAGCCCGACAGCCGAAGAATGAAAGGTTGTGTCTATGCCCAAGATATATTTCATTTAATAAATTCTTACAGATTATTTTCTATTATAAATTTTTCCTTGCCTATTTTTTCCAGCCTTTTTCGCCAAACTTTGTCAGTTAAATCCCCTCCTCGGACTATTCTTATTTTTTTATCCAATATTTCAATTACCGCTGACGGATTGCGCTTCTTTAATTTTCCGCTGTCTAGGACGAGATCAGGTTTGAGAGGACGATCAAAAGTATTTTTGAAATAATCAACCACTTTTTCAACTGAACCGGTATCAGGCAAATTGGAAATATTGGCACTGGTCCCAATAAGAGGAACGTCAATGTATTTAAAAAGTTCCTCATCTAGTTTACTGAAAAAAAAATGGAAGGCAACCGTTTTCAGATCAGGATTTAAAAAATCAGGCAAGGACTTTTTTCTGGGAAGAGCCAGACTCAGAGGTTGCTCTGAAAATTCCTCAATAATTTCCGGCACCAAAGAATTTGTTTCAGCATAATCAAAAATTTTCTCTGGTGGATATAAGGTGAGGTCAAAGCCTTTTTTCTCGTTTCTTTTTTTAAGTTGGACGATTTTTTTGACCGTTTTTTTGTTTAAGGCGCTGCCTAAAATGCCATAAACTGTTTCTGTTGGCACAACAACAATCCCCCCAGCCTTTATAATTTCAGCTACCTTTTTGACAGTAGCCGGATCGGGATTACTATAATTAAAGCTGACTATATCCATATGTATATTGATTTTACAAGAAAAACAAGCCGATAGCAAAACAAAAAACCAGACCATATGGTCTGATTTTTACTATTTTTTTATTTCCCCATCTTCCTTCTGATAAAAGCCGGGATTTCCAATTCATCATCTTCGTCCTCAATAACTTTCTTCTCTCTTAAAAAAGGATTGGGTTTCGGCATTTTAGGAGGAATTTTTTCTTCAATAATCATCCTTGGTTCCATTTTTTCCGGAAAAGTGATTTTCATTTTATCCGCTTCGGGGACTTCCCTGCTTTTCGGCTCCTCTACTACCATTCGTGACATTTTTTCAAAAGGAGTTTCCCGAACTCGTCCTTCATCAAAGCCAGTAGCCACAACCGTAATCTGCACTTCGCCTTTTTTCATCGTTTCGTCCACCACTGCTCCAAAAATTACCTTGGCGTTAGGATCGATTGATTCGGTGATGATGTTGGCCGCTTCGTTGATTTCCAGCATTGTCAGATCGGAAGAACCGCTGACATTGAAAAGAACGCCCTTGGCCCCATCGATGGAAAGCTCAAGAAGCGGACTGTTGATGGCCGCTTTGGCCGCTTCGGAAGCCCTGTTTTCGCCGGCGCCAATGCCAATGCCCATCAAAGCCGAACCGCTGTTGGCCATAATGGCCCGAACATCGGCAAAGTCGACATTGACTATTCCCGGCTTGGTAATCAAATCAGAGATTCCCTGAACGCCTTGACGCAGGACATCATCGACGATTTTAAAAGAATTGATCAGAGTGGTTTTTTTATCAATAATCTGAAGCAATTTGTCATTGGGAATGGTAATCAAGGTGTCCACCCGCTCTCGGAGATTTTCCAGCCCCTCATCGGCAATAGCCCTTCTTTGCGCTCCTTCGAAAGTAAAAGGTTTGGTCACTACCGCCACCGTGAGAGCTCCAAGTTCCTTGGCCGTTTCAGCCACAATCGGCGCCGCGCCCGTTCCTGTTCCACCGCCCAGTCCGCAAGTAACAAAAACCATATCCGTTCCCTTGAGAACTTCCTGGATTTCATCCCGATTTTCTTCAGCCGCCTGCCGGCCGATATCCGGATTCATTCCTGCTCCCAGACCTTTGGTCAAATTTTTTCCTATATGAACTTTTTCTGATGCTTTATTATGATGCAAATCCTGGGCATCGGTATTGATCGCCACAAATTCAACTCCTCTAAGCTTGGCTTCAATCATCCGGCTGATAGCGTGGCCTCCCGAACCGCCAACTCCCACTACTTTGATGCGCGCAAAAGTCTCTACTGGTGGTTTTATTTCTGCCATATAATTTTATTTAATCTTCATTATTGACACTTGCCATCAATAATATTTTTATCTAAAAAAATTAACTTTTATAAAAAAACAAACTCAAAGCTCAAAAAATATAAACCAAAAAGAAAATTAAAAGGAAACTTTTTTTATTATTTTTTAATTTTAGTTTTTCTTGCCTTGCCGAAGCAAAGCAAAATTTTTGGTTTCTCCCAATTAGTTGGGAATAATCTTTGAGCTTTGAGCTTTTTACCCAAAACATCTAGAAAGCTAAATTATTTTCAATAAGCCCCTTCTAATGATTAAATTTATCACACCAAAGCCATCTATGTCAAATTAGATTTAGCCTGAATTTGGGCTAAGGCAGGAATTTTCCCAGCCATTTCTTGATATTCCCCACCGTATCCCCCATATTGCCCGAAATATGCCCTGTGAGGCGACTTTTTGAGGTTACGGGACTTCTTTCCGTCTCTTCCATTCCCCACATCAGAAGCCCGATACTGGTGACAAAAGAAGGCTCGTCCACTCTGTCCACAAGGCCGCCTAAAGGCATCGGAAAGCCGGTTTGGGCCGGAAGCCCGAGAGTATTTTTGGCCAGATCGACACATCCGGGAAGTTTGGCTGTTCCACCGGTCAGTACTACCCCTCCCGGCAAAAGCTTATCCTTTCCGATTGATTTTAACTCCTTGTTGACAAGTGAAAAAATTTCTTCAAGTCTGGCTTCGATAATTTCCGCCACATGATAGCGGGAAACCATTCCTTCCTCCTGGGAATCGATCAGTGACAAATCGATATCTTCTTTTTTATTTATTTCTCTCGGCATGGCATTGCCGAATTCCAACTTCACTTTCTCCGCCACGTCTATGGAAGTTCTGAGCCCGATAGCTATATCATTGGTAATATGATTGCCGCCAAGAGGCAAAACGCTGGTATGCAACAAGTCGTCTTCTTCAAAAACGGCAATAGATGTGGCGCCGCCTCCGATATCCACCAAAATTACCCCCAATTCTTTCTGTCTTTTGGACAAAGTAGCTTTGGCCGCCGCCAAAGGAGAAAGCACAAAAGTTTCCGGTTCTATGCCGGCCTGTTCCACGCATTTGGTAAGGTTTCGGATATAAGGAGTAGAACCTTCAATAATCAAAGCGTCAACTTCCAGCCGCACGCCGTTCATTCCAATCGGATCCTTGATGTTTTTTTGATCATCCAGAGAATAATCCCGGGGAATGATATGAAGAATTTCTTTATTCGGCGGGATGGAAATGGCCTGAGCCGCTCCAATCACTCTTTCGATATCATCTTCCGTCACTTCTCCGTCCGCCCGGCCAACAGCAATCACTCCCTTGGAATACTGGGAAGCGATGTGGTTGCCGCCAACAGAAATGATCGCCCGGCTTACAGTGATGCCGGCGATTCTTTCCGCTTCTTCCAGAGATTTATGAATAGCCATGGTAGCTTCTTCCAAATCAACAATAATCCCCTTCCTCACTCCGGAAGAAGGAGCCGTTCCCACTCCAATAATTCTTGGTTTTTCTTCTGCCGGCATTATCTGGGCAATGACCGTCCTTATATTGGAAGAGCCGATATCAACGCCAACTATTATATCTTTCTTAGCCATTAAAAATTTTTTTAAAAAATATAAACCCGACGAATTTTCCCCCTGAATCCGCGCGTATTTTTTCTAAATTATTTATTTTCTCTTTTAAATTATATTACAAAAACCGCCGATCATCAATTGGAAAAAAGACCGGTAACGTAAGGAAAAAATATCAGGATGCCGACAATCACCGCCAGAATAGAAACGACTAACACTCCGGCCGCCATTAAGTCTTTAATCAGCCTGGCATAAGGATGAATGCGGGGTTTCAGGATATCCACTACCCGCTCTACTACGGTATTAAACAGCTCCATCACCAAAACTCCGGCAATAATCAAAGAAAGAATGATGGCCTCCGCTCTTGTCACCCGGAAATAAATCATAGCTATGATAACAATGAAGGCCAGCGCTATTTCTGTTTGAAAATTTTTTTCATGCCTCAGGGCATATCTTAAGCCATTGCAAGCGTGGGAGAAACTTTTTTTAAATTGAAGCATCCTTTCCATAAAAAATTATTTAATTGAATTAACAACCTCCTTCTGAATAAAAAACATTTTTTGACTGTGGCGAAATCCCAAAAGATGAAGAATGCCGTGAGAAAAAACATTGGCTACTTCATTTTTGGTATCCATGTTTTTTTCCCGGGCGTATTTCTTTATGTAATTATAGCACATTACTATTTCCCCTAAAAACAACTCCGCTTCTTTTTCCATTTCCTCTTTTTTTCCATATTCCGAAAAGGAAAGAACATCGGTGGAAACGTTTTTTTTCCTGTAAATCCTGTTGATTTTTTTGATTTCTTTTTCCGAAACAAAAGCTACGCTGAAAGAAATATTTTTTTCCGCCAAAAATTCAATGCCGCACTTTGCCAAAGTTATTTTGGAAATTTTTTGAAGATAAGGTTTTTTAACCGGCGCTTTTTCTTTGTTATTCAATTCCAATTTTATTTTCATAAATTCTATTTTTCCGTCTGCATTATCCACCAATTAATAATTATGTCGCTGGCCGTATTTTCTTTGATGGAAATATCGAATTCTCCTTTTACTTGGCGGGAAACAAACGGAACGGCGCCATTAGGATCGGATTTCAGAGTTATATTGATGAGGCTTTCCGTTTCAACATTAGTGTTGGTGATGACCGCCTTGTTTTCCCCGGCCTTTACGATAGCACTGCCAAAAAGCGGATCTTTGTTTTCAGAAATCTTAATTGTAAACGCTCCCGCCACTATTCCTTCCGCTTCCAGTTGGCCATCGAGGAGGTTAATGTTGCCCAGAGTATCTTTGTAAACCAGACGGTCTGTTTCCAGAGCGGAAGCAAAATCAATGATGGCTTGGTTTTGGGTTTTAAGATCTTCCATTTGGGATTTTAGGGTTTGGGTGTCATCTTGAACTTGTTTCAGCATCTCTTTGGTGGATATGAGGGTGTCGGAGATAAGGGATATTTTCTCTTCGGCAGTCAGAGTAATGTCGTTAAGTTTTTCTATATTTTCATCAATGCTTGTCACTTGTCCCTTGATACCTATTACTTGTCCATCAATGCTTGTCACTTGTCCCTTGATACTTGTCACTTCCTGGTGTTGTTCCTGGAAGGCTTTGGTAAGGATGGGGATGATTCCGATAGTGTTTAGTTGCTTGCGGCCGTCGGCGTTTGTCATTACCAATTGGGGGAGAATATCCTCCACTTCCTGGGCAATGAAACCGATGCTTTTTCTGGCTTTGTTGGATTCAAACAGCCAGTTGTATTCTACCGGACGAAGAGCCATTATTTCATTTATGCCATAGTCGGAACCGGAGATGTTCTTTTTGAGACGCCTGTCTGAGGTGCAGGTGATTGTTCCGTCAGTGGCGATGTCACAGCCGGTGTTGTTGTCGCTGTTAAACCTGGCGATGGGTCCTGTGCCGGAAGCGATGACGTCCAGTTTGTAGAGAGGATTGGTGGTGCCGATGCCGACGTTGCCGTTTATTATTCTCATAGCTTCTGTAAATGTATCGCCGTCATACTGACCAAAAGCAATATTTTTTGTAGCACCACTTGATGAATAGATTTGAAGCTGAGAAGCTCCTAT
>JAKQLJ010000052.1 GCA_029567195.1 bacterium
TGCCGTTTGCCTTTTTTACAGGTGGATAACAAGGACATCTTCTGCGTATTATGAAGAAATGTCTAGAGCTTATCGCCTCCTGGAGAAACAACGGGATGCGAATGGCTTTACTGAGACGTTTGACGAGCCGCTTCTTTTGACGAAGGAGTGGGAAGAAGGTGATACTTTTTGCAAAGTAATCGAAAGGATATTAAAGGAAAGGGGAGAAGCGTCATGTCAAAAAACCTGACCGTGATATTACTGAGAGCATTTGTTGTGCCTTCGGTCAACCAGAAAAAATCCGGCAAGAAGACTATTGATGTTTTCTGCTGGGTTGCCGTGGCAGCATGTTCTTTGGTGGCGTGTCTTTCTCCCACAAAAGAGATAGTGTATGGCGCATTGGCAATTGCATACATCTCTCTCGCAGTTGTTTTTATTTTATGGAAAATGCGCGAGACAGTTTATAGTTTTTGTCCTCATTGCCAAGAAATGCATTGGTTCTGGAAAGTAGCCAGAGTTGCAATTCTTTGTCCTGGCTGTCTAACACTTTTTTATAAAGGAGAAAGCAAATGAGAGGGATATTGCTTGTTACTTTTATCCTTGGCATTTTGTGGTTTGCCTATCAACTCGTAAAGGAAATAAGGGAAGCAGAATCCGACATGGGCGGCACCTGCGCGTTTTGCCTGACTGATTATATCGGCAAGAAATTGGTTCCGATCAAGGATGATCGTGGATTTGTCTTAGGATATTGCTGTGATCGGGAGGAGTGCAGAAGAAGGGCGCAAGAGGAGATTGAGAGAAGGACGGCATTGAGAACATCGGCAACTTGAGCCGTTAAGGTTATAAATAGTCCAAAGGTCTGAGTAGGATATTATCTTACACTCAGGCCTTTTTTTATTTTTTCAAAAATCCTTGCAAAGTGAAGAAAAGTATGCTATAATGAATACAGATGTGGCTCAAGAAAGCCGAAAAAAGCATCAAAGCCCCGTAAAATTCCTTTGGAATCACGGGGCAAGGAACGGGTGAAAGCCCGTTTTGTGTTTTCCATAAAATAAACAAACAATGAAAACAAAAAATCTAAAACTGAAAATATCCATTTCGATTGCAACCTCTGCAATGGTTTTAGCTTTTCCATTCGGTGTGTTGGCCAGCGAGATAAATGTTAAAAACGTTATAAAATTTGTAAACGAATCAAGGGTGGCGCAAGGATTTTCCGAACTTAAAGAAAACGAAAAATTAAATAAAATTGCCCAGGATAAATTGGAGGATATGATAACCAACAAATATTTTGCCCACACTTCGCCTAAAGGAATCACTCCTTGGTTTTGGTTTGAAAAAAACGGTTATGATTATAAATACGCCGGAGAAAATTTAGCCATTAATTTTTTGAAAGCCGAAGATCAGCACAAGGCCTGGATGGCCAGTCCAACTCACCGGAAAAATATTTTAAACACCAGTTATCAAGAAATCGGTGTGGCAGTTGGAGCCGGAGAGATAAACGGTCAGACTTCCATTATTACCGTTCAGGAATTCGGGACCTTGGCCGGTGCCAGCGACGTGCCTAACAATGCCCAAAACTTTTCCGGACAAGGAATGAAGACTCCAGTGGAAAAAGGAGTGGAACTTCAGCCGACCGTTCTTTCGGTCAAGGATTTGACTTCTGAGGAATATTTGAATAAAAGATTTGGCGATAAGGTAGCGGTGGAAAAAAGCATCTTGGAAAGAATGGGGGAATATGTTGAAACTCATCAGACGGTTATGTGGGAATACGCCTGGATGTTTTCAGTTATTTTGATGTTTCTGTCCATCGTTCTTTCTTCCTTGTCTTTTATGGCGGTAGCCACTCATCATATTATCGATGTTAGAAATATGGAAAATAATTTTTCTGCCAACAGCCAGATGGCCAGGCATGTGTTTTAGTTAAAATTAAATATGTCGATTAGTCCCTCACCGTTTTTATCGGAATTCTTCCGCTAAGGGCGGTGGGGGATAAAACCCTCATTGCTTTAGTCATATACAAAAAACTAAAGTAAAAAACAAAAACAAAAATTCATCCCCTCTCACTTTATCTTATGTATTATGTTTATCTGCTAAAAAGTAAAAAGACGGGTAACTTGTATATAGGTTGCTCTGGAGACTTGAAAAAAAGAGTAGAAAGCCATAACAAGGGAAGAAGTGCTTATACTAAAAATGGAGGTCCTTGGGAAGTGAGGTATTACGAAGCTTTTTATTCAAAGGAAGACGCATTTCAGAGGGAAAAGCAATTAAAAAAGAATAAAAGTGGACTTCGTGAGTTAAAAAAGAGATTGGAAAAAAGTATAAGATAATGTGAGAGGGGATAAAGTCGCAAGCTAAAACTTGAGACTAAAAACAAAAAATAAAGATAAGGAATCCTTGTCTTTTCTCCTGAATAATCCGGGAGAATAAATGGCCTAGTCCTGTTTTAACAGGACTTTTGGCTTTTTAGCCATTTAAAAAGAGTCCCGTTAAGACGAGACTCTCGAAGGTTTGGGAAAAACTGACCAGAAAATAATTTCGGCGATGTCACTCCCAGGCATCTCTTGGGTCAGTATTCAACAGGACATTGGTAATCAAATCCGGAGAAGTCATTTTGTATCTCGGAAGGGGGGTCGTGCTGCCGTTAAATTCGGGACAGAAAAATAAATAGAAGTTAATGGTGACTTTTCTCCCTTCCAGCGCTTCCTTGAATTTATTCACTCCGTAGGGAACGTCGAAATATTTTGCGGGAAGTTCCAATTTTTTCACTTTCCTTTTGTTTCCTTCGCGAAAAAACCAAAGCTGAGGATCGCCATTGGCTCCAAAATGAAGCTCGCCTGTCTTGTTGTTATATTTGTGAAAATTTTGCCATTCCTGGCTTTCTGCGAATTCCTCAAAATTCACTATTTCTCCGGGGTTTTGTGATGACGAATCAGACGCAAAGGCGTCCGGACAGAACGCAATCGACAAAAACAAGCAAACAACCAATACGGTTTTCATGACAAATCCTCCATTTTTTATACCTCGGTTAATATTATATTCAAAAAAGAACGACAGCGGATGTTACCATAAATTATTTGAAAAGTCAAGCCGGACGCATTTTTAAATTTTTTAATCAGTCTTTTTAAAAAATAAAGCCCCGGCTGACGATGAAACGTCTAGCCGGGGCCGAAGAGGGCATCATTCGCCCTCTTTTTGAACTCTCGCCCAATCGTTCTTTCCTCCTCGTTCTTCTTCCAGGGAGAGAAGTAGGATGCCGGTGATTTTAGTTATTTCTCCTTTGGGATTTATGAAAAAGGAAACAAAAACTCCAGCGCTTTTTCCAATTTCTTTTCTGAAAAGAAAAATTTTTGGAAACTCCCTTTCCATTTCTTCAGGAGAAATCGTTTTTTCCTGGCCTTCCTTGGTTTTTAAAGTGAAATAATCGTTTTCTTCTTGGATCATTTCCATTTCCGTGGCGAATTCATATTTCTCGTATTCATATTTCTCGCACTCGCATTTCTCTTCGGCGGCAAAAGCCGGGGAAATGAGGAAGCCTACAGCCATAAGTGCCGACAGGGAAAAAATGATTCCGAAAATAACTTTCGCCCCTCGTTTCATTAGTGCTCCTCCTTAATTGTAAATGAAGAAAAAAAGGTAAGCGAGCAAAAGCAACCCAATCACCGTTGGTATGAAAAAGAGTCTTTGATCCGTGTCCATGATACCCCCTCATTTTGGACGATAAATTTTAAAAGTTCTGCAAATATTGGTGACTATCAATTATACTTCAAAGAGGCCCATTTGTCAAGCGGATTTTTATGAAAGGAAAATTAAAGAAAAAAGCCCGAAAAACAAAAGGGCATTTTCAGTTGGTTTTTTCGATCTCATTTTTCCGGTGGCAAAGGCCGGGAAACATTAGGCAGATTGATATATATTTTTGTTTTTCCTTGTCCTGTTTCAAATCGGACATTTCCGCCATGAAATTCGGCGATTAGTTTTATAATATAAGTGCCAAGTCCCTGGCCTTTGGTTTTTCCTTCAGTAACATCTATTTCCCAAAATTTATCGCGGATTTTTTCGGGAATTTCCCCGTCATTTTGAAAGCAAAGTTCAATGGACTGATCTTCAAGAGTTTTAGAGGAGACGACAATTTTTCCTTCAACAGGGGAAGCCTCGGCGGCATTTTTTAGGACATTTGAAAGAAGTCGGCTAAAAGATTTTTTGTCGACAATTACTTTTCCCAGCTGTGATTTTTCATTTTCCAAATCAAAGCTGATGCCTTTTTTCTCGATCAAGGGATCAAGCGCTCTTGCGGCATCGTCGGTAAGATTTTCAAAACTCTCCTTGCTAAATTCCCCCTGGTATATCCCGTTTTCTATTTCAAAAGTAACCAGCGGATTGTCCACCATATCGGCAATTCTTTCGCTATCCTTGGCGATAGCTCTTAGAAAAATTTCCGAGTTTTCGGGAACTTGATTGTTGAATTCGGCAATTTTTTGGGCTGTGCGGGAGAATTTAAGGGTTTCTTCCTTTAAGTTATCAAGAAAGCTACTCAAAAGTTGAGGAATCGCTTCCTTATTGTCTTCGAGAAGCGGAGGCTTGGCGCTAAGATCCATCAAAGCCCTTCCCTGGATGATTATTTCTTTTAATAAAGCCACCAGATCCTCGGGCACTTTTTCGCCATTTTCGTTTGAAGAAATTTTATTCAGGGTGAATTCTGCCATTCCGACCATGGTCATAGCCGGATTAAGATCATGCAAAAAAGTCCGGAGGCTGTTTATGAGCGGCTCTAATTCTTTAGAAGGTTTTTCTGTCAAAGTTCGGCTATATTTTTCTAATCCGCGCGTAGGCAAGACAGACCTTTTTTCCGATTCCATCATTTTTTGTTTATATTTACAATGTCATTTTCTCACAGGGAGTTTTCTTTGTAAATAGGATGCGGTCGGATTTAAGCAAATGGAAATCAAACGGGGCATAAAAATAATGTGGATAACTCTATTTGCTAAAAAAATGGCAGATGCTGTATACTGGTTGTAGCCAAAAAGAAAAACAGCAAAAGCAAAAAGCAGAAAAGAAAATAAAAGATAATAAAAAATTTCTCATTCTTGCTCAGAGGGAAGCAGGTTAGGGCGTGGGGAAAAGAGGTATATGGAAATATTCTTTAGGGTGAAGAAAGAATATTGGGTTTTTAGGAAAACCAACCAGTGTTCATTATTTTTTTAATGGGCAGTGGTTGGTTTTTTTGTTTTTTAGAGATTGGTGCAGAGTTTAATATAAAAAATAAAACTAAGGTCGAGGGTGTCAGGCCGCCCGGAGCGTCTGAGAAATTAATTAATTTGAATTCGCCCTATGGAGTAATTTTGATTTCATCAAAATTAATTTCGTAAACGAAATTTACTCTATAGGGTAAAAATAACTTATGAAAAATATCACAAAATCATTGGTTATGATCGCGGCTGTCGCGGCATTAGCCATTGGTGGAACTGTGGCGTATTTCAGCGACACAGAAGAATCAACCGGTAATACTTTCACAGCCGGACAATTGATATTGCAGTGAATGGAGAAAATCCATGGGAATCAACTGCGGAATATGCATTCTCTAATATGGAACCAAGCGATGACGAAGATATTAATGTAACGCTTTCTAATGTTGGAACAAACCCTGTCGTTATCTGGAAAAAAGTTTCTGTGACAGCAGAAACAGGAGGTACGATGAGCGAACCAGAATGTGATGAAGAAGGCGGAACATATTCAGAAGGGACTTGCAGTAGCAATACTGCCGTAGATAATCTTTCAACCCAATTTGTCTATGGAATGAATATTGGTGGAAATACCAATATTGATCAAGCTTGGGACGTGAGAGTATCTGACATTAATGATCTTTGGATTCCCGTTGGAAGACTTGATGCAGGGGATTCTTTAGCTGTTGATCAGAATTATTATTTTGACGAAGAAGCTGGAAATGAATATCAGGGAGATCAAATGACATTCAATATCACTTTCTATGCCGAACAGCTAAATGCTCCTGGGCCAGCTCATACTACAAGAGGAGTTGTTCTTGAAAACAAGGATGCCTCTGGTGATTGGGCGCCAGTTGTTGGAGACGGAACGTGGGGAATTTTAACATGGGATGCTTCTGACAATTATACTGTTAGAGCTTGGGGATTGGCTGGAGCAAGCTACAGAGTTGCTCATTATAATGAAGCTACATCAACCCAAACTTTAATGGATGACACATTAACTCCTTCTGGAGGATCAGTTTCTGATACTGGAACGCTGACTGTTACAGGCGCAGATTCTAAATATTGGTTGAGGGATCTGACTTGGAATAACAATAATACTCTTTGGGAAGCTAACTTAGCTGACTAAGGATTATTTTTGAATTCTCTTACCTCGCCTGAGATTTTCGGGCGAGGAAGTGAGGATTTAGTTTAATGATGCCTGAATATGATTAAAAAGATTTTCAAAACAATCTATTATCTCATTCTCGCAGTTATCGCAGTAATTGTTCTTATTCTCGTGCTGTCAGTTTTTTCAGTAGGCGGAATGAAGACATTAATCGTGCTTTCCGGATCAATGGAACCGGAAATCAAAACTGGGAGTGTGGTTTTGGTAAAACCGGCGGCGGAATATAAGGTTGGGGATATAATCACTTTTAAGGGAAACGAAAAGACTAAGACACCGACAACTCATAGAATAAATGAAATAAAGGATGTTGGCGGGCAAAAAGCTTATGAAACGAAAGGAGATGCCAACAATGCTCCAGATCAAAAAACTATTTCTGAAAAGGAAATCATAGGAAAGTTGGTTTTTGGCGTGCCTTTGGTGGGATATGCAGTAGCGGCAGCGCAAAAGCCAGTTGGTTTTCTTGTAATCGTAATTATTCCGGTGGTGATCATTATTTATGACGAAGCGCAGAATATAAAAAAGGAGATTATGAAGAAGATTGATTATAAAAATAGGATTAAGAAAAGAGAAGAAGAAAAGCAAGAGACAGGAGAAAATAATAACAATTAACATGTCATCCCGGATTTAGTCCGGGATCCAGTCGGAAAATTGAAAAAGATTGGTTCTGGATTCCCGCCTGCGCGGGAATGACAATGGGGCGGGATGAAGAAAAAACGGAATAAAGAATATAGATCAGTCATTACGCGAAGGATATTAAAATCGATTGAAAAAATCGGAATTTGTATTCTGATTGTAGCTTTTTTTGCACCAGTTATGGCAATGCGAGGAACTAATGCCGGATTTTTGGACGAGGAGAAAAGCGAGGGGAATAGTTTTTCTGCCACCACACTGGATTTTTCAGTTTCCAGCACTGGCGATTTTTCACCCAAGATTTCTCCGTCTAAGGAAACACTTCGTTCTGCTTCCATTTCCAAAGATGGAAATTTGAATTTTAAATATCGAGTTTTGGCTAATAATTTTTCCGGGGATTCAGCGCTTTGCGCCGCATTGGAAATCAAAGATGATTCGGATGATACCTACGGGAATTTAAGTAGCTATATTTCTTCTGAAACTGATAATACCACCAAAACTGATTGGGAATTCACTGTTAAGCTAACAGACAATGACGAGAGTTTAGCTGACAAAACTTGCAATTTTGATTTGGTTTTTGAGGCTTGGCAGGAGGATTTGGCTTATGGTGCAGGCGGATTTACGGATATAGAAACAGTTTCCAGCCAGATTGAATCCGATCACTGGACCAATATCGCCGATCATTTGGTAATTAACGAGGTTTATTATGATGCTGATGGCACTCATGGATCGGAACCGGATAATGAATGGGTGGAACTTTATAATCCAACTTCCAGCTCTGTCAACATTAAAGATTGGGAAATTTGTGATAATTATGGTTGTTCTGATTTAGCAACTTCGGATTTAGAAATTCCGGCCAATGGTTATGCTGTCGTAGCAAAAGAAATGTCCACTTGGGGCTATTGGGTGATTCCCGGAAGCGCTGTAAAAATTGTTTTAGGAGAAGCTATCGGAAATAGCGGACTGAGAAATTCTGGAGACAGGGTAATATTAACAGACGACAGTGGAATCACTATTGATAAGATGAGCTACGGAGATGATAATAATGGATTGAATCCTCCTTGCTCTGACATTCCCGCCGGTCATTCTTTAGCACGTCATCCGGCCGGACAGGATTCAGATACCAGGAGTGATTTTGAAGAACTTTCCAATCCTAATCCAGGAACTAATCCGCATACGGTGGTGATGAATGAAATTATGCCTAATCCGATTGGCGACGATGATGCTGATATGCCTGGCGGAGAATGGATAGAATTGTATAATTATGGTGAATATCTGATAGATTTGAAAGATTGGAAATTGGAAGATGGCGATGGAAACGTTTTGGAGATAAAAGACAGCAATACTGAAAGTGACAGCACGACAATTGCTGCCGGAGAAAGGCTGGTAATATATCGAAACGGGGATAATGACTTTGATCTTGATGATGACGGCGATGAAGTGCGGCTGATTGATGAAAAAGGGCTGATAAAAGATTCATATGCATTTACTGAAACTGTCGAAGGAAAATCTATTGCCAGATTTCCCGATGCTGTTGGTCCCTGGATAGATCCGGAGGCTACGCCAGGCGAAGAAAATAAATTGAAGGAAAAAGAGTTAAATGCTTTTAGACTGAAAACGTTTGATGTTTGTTTTAATGGAAAAGGAAAAATTAAGAAAGATAGCGAAGAGGAAATTTGCGCACCAGAATTTTTGAAATATTTAGGAATGATTGACGAGTTAGATGATGAAAAACTGAATAATAATGTTGAATTGGAAGTGCTTAAATTGAAAAAAGAACAAGAAGAGGATAAGTTAGCTACCTTATTAAATGAAACTAAAAAAATGGCCGTTGATGAAGACTCTTTAGAAGATAAAAAAGACACATCTGAAATGCCAGTTTCCGATAAAAAAGATTCCTTAACTGGTGCGGAAAATGTTGGAACAGAAACAGAAAATAATACTGAAGATGAAGATGATAATGATGTTGCGGGCGATGAAAATGATCTTGGAAATGAAACTAGCGGGGATATTTCCGAAGAAACAGACGATAAGGATAAAAAAGAAGAAACGACAGATGATGGAAGTAGCGGAAAAAAAGAGGAAGAAAATGAAATTGATAATACTATAAAAAATGAAGGCGATGGACAAATTTAAAAAAATATTAGCTAGTTCAATTTTTTCTCTCGGAATATTATTTTTACCGAGTGCAGTTTTGGCTGGAACTAATATTGATGTTGATTTTCCCGATCCTCCCGGACCGATAATAACGGAAACCAATATTTTACCGGGTGATGTTTTTCAACGGACGGTAACGGTTACAAAAATGAATGATACAAATCAAACTCTGATGATGAGATTTGATGCTGATGGCGTGACAGAACAATACAGTCTGGCTAAAAAAATGTTGGTCAAAATTAAGCGAATGTCAGGGACGGTAGAATTTGTGGATATGCCCAATGGAACAAAAGAACAAACTTTGGAAGAACTTTACGATTATCAAAGCGGGGATGATGACGGCGCATTTGATTTTGATGTTATTTCAGGTTCGGCCGGATCAACTTTCCCTTATCAAATCCAATTTACTTTTGATCCGTTGACGGATAATAATTTTCAAGGAAAATCAACAGTTTTTGATATTTCAATGGGAATTTTTTCTGAAAGTTCTAATGATGTCGATGATGATGACGACGACGATGATGACGGGCACAAAAGGCATCATCAAAATCAGACTACAGCTTTAGTGACTGGCGGTTTATTTTCTTCAATATTAGGAGGAGCTCCTGAAAGTTCAGGCGAAGAAGTCCAGGGTGTAACTACTCCGGAAGAAGGCGGAGGAATTGGCGAGGGATCGGAAATTGCCGGAGAAACCGCTACTTGCGTGAGTTGGCCGCTCTGGGTTTGGATTTTGGCTTTTGCTGTTTTTATTCTTAATTTCTGGAGAAACGCAAGAAAGAATTATAAAGAAGAGAAATATAAATGGATATTCCCGTTTATCTGGACTTTCATTGCCGTTGTGTTTTGGTATTTCTTTGATAAATGCCGGGAATACAAATGGTTTTTATACCTTTCCCTGATCGGTGCCATTTTGAGCCATTTCATATATCTCTATATGTTAAAAAGAAAAGTTAATAAGGGCATTGACAAAATAGAGGAAAAGCAGTAGAATGAGGAACATTGTTTTTTGACAAAAAATTATGCTTTATAGGCATAATTTTTTACATATTTATCGTTTTTTATCTTTTTCTCATTCTCAACATTGCCTCTGGAGGATACCATGGAGAAAGCAAAACTTTTATTGATCGAAGAGTGTCCGGAGTTAAGAAAGGTTATTTCTCTGATGATAGGGTGTGTTTTTCCAAGTCTTGAAGTTTTTTCCACCGAGGAACCTGAGAAAGCTTATACGTTTGTGAAAAAAGAGTTTGTTGGCATAGCTATCGTGGGTTGCACGGAAGAAAAGAAGAAAAGCGTTGAAATTATCAAGCGTTTGAAGACGCAAGAGCCTGAATTGCCGCTTATAATAATGAGCGGCGATATAGAGTCTTTTCGAGAAACTCTTGGTGAAGAGCGGAGAAGAGGAGTGATAAACCCACAGGATTATCCTTGTCTTGTTTTAAGAAAACCTTTTGATATGTCTGAACTTTCTTGGGCAATCAACGCTGTGTTTCAGGCAAAATTCGATAATACCCAGTAAGGGAAAGGAGGGATCCAATGATTAAATGCAATCCTACGCTGGAAATGGGAAATAGGTCCGGCAAAGAAAAGGAGTATGATGGTTGTTTCGGCGATTGTTTTCTGTCCATCATCTTTTTTTTCTTTATTCTCCCTCTTTTTTATCTTCTTGATTTGTTTTTCCCGCAAGAAAAGAGAAGGAGAAGGATGGGAAGATGAACGGCTGAAAAAGAAAAAATATGAGGAGAGAGCTTTGACACAAAGCCTCTCCTTTTTTTGTTTTTTTCTTAAATGTAATAGAATGGAATTATATGGATTTTAAATATCAAGGAATAATCATCAGCAAAAAAGACATTGCCGAAGTAGATAGGATTTATGTTATCTATACTTTGGAGGCGGGAAAAATTTCCATTATCGGAAAGGGAGTGAGGAATCCCAATGCCAAATTGGCCGGAAATCTGGAGCCGGTGACATACAGCGAAATTTTTGTGGCCAGAACCAGGGGAAAAGGAAAAATAACGGGAGCCATAGCCATAAATAATTTTTTGCCGGTCAAGGAAAACTACTCGGCCATCAGAAAGGTCTTTTATGTTTTTGGAATTTTAGAAAAAATGATAACCCAGGAAGAAAAAGACGAGGAATTGTTTGGATTGTTGCTTTCATATCTGGAAAAAATGGAAAAAGCCGGCCGGGAAAATAGCGAAGAAGTGATGGATATCTTGACTGTCGGATTTATTTTGAAAATGGCGGATAATTTAGGTTACAAGATAAACGTGGAAAGTTGCGTGGGATGCGGCAAAAACCTTTCTCCGGAAGGAAACTATTTTAGCGCCCGATCCGGCGGAATTTTGTGCGACCATTGCCAGGAAGAAAGTGAAGGAAAAATCAAAGTGACAGCGGGAGCTATAAAGCTGATCCGGTTGTTTTTGAAAAATAAAATGGAGAATTTGGGAAAAATCAGGGCCTCCGGGGAGGATATCAACAGCGCCAAAAGAGTGGCTAATGAATTATTGAAGTGGATCATCGCCTAAGGCGGATTTTCATGTTTGATAAATAGCCATAAAATTGGTATCATTAAGGTGTAAAATAAAAATTTAAATATAAAAATTTATGCCACTTTCGGATATAAAAAACAAACTATATAAAAAAGAAGAGGAAAAAGATTTATCCGCTCACGGCCAGAGCGAATTTAATCCCAGGATTGGAAATCTGCCTGAAAAAAGTCCTGTCGATCCCGGTGATGCCTGGCAAAAAGAAAAAAAAGGTTTGGATGAAGGCCAGAAAAAAACCATAAAAAAGGGATTGATCGTCCTGGGGTGCGTTATCGGCGCAATTTTGATTTTGGTAGCCGCTTATTTTATCAGAAAATCTTCTTTTGATTCGGAAAGGGTAACAGTGGAAATCAGCGGACCAACGCAGGCGGAAAGCGGAAAACTGCTTACTTATGAGATAAAATATAAAAATAACAACCGGAAAGATCTCAGCAACGTCAATTTAAAAATAATTTATCCGGAAGATTTTAAACCGGAAGACAATGCCAATTTTGTGGGGGACGGACCGGTTTCCGGAAATATCGCTATCGGTGAAATAAAAGGGCACAGCGAAGGAAAAATTATCTTTAACGGTCGAATGTATAGCCCGAAAGGCGCCCTCATTTATCTTAAAGGCGAACTTTCCTATAACCCCGGAAGTTTCAGCACCAAATATGTTTCCCAGGGACAACTGGGAATAAATGTTTCTACCTCTCCATTGACCTTGGAAATTCTGGCTCCTCAATTCGTAGCCAATGGGGATGAAGTGAATTACCTTGTCACTTACAAAAATAACGGGGAAAATAATATGGACAGTTTGCGAATCAGAATGGATTATCCCGAAGGCTTTACTTTTTCCAATTCTGATCCGAAAGTTTTTGAAGGAAACAATGTCTGGTATATCGGCCAGCTTACTCCCGGCCAGCGCGGACAGGTGGTAGTCAGCGGAAAATTGGAAGGGGAAAAAGATCAAATAAAAAAAGTAAAAGTTTATATCGGTTCTACGGAAAAAGGAAATTTTGTGAGCTATAGCGAATCAGATGCGGAAACCAAAATGGCTGCTTCGCCTTTGACTATCAGCCAAACGGTCAATAATGTGGCCAGCCTCAATGTTAATGCCGGAGAAATGCTCAGGTTTAAAATAAATTACAGAAATGACGGAAATATCGGCCTGACAAACGCCATTGTTACGGAAAAAATTGACAGTCCGGTTCTTGATTACACCACGCTGGAAACCAACGGGGGATATTATGACGCCAGCAACAAAACAATCACTTGGAAGGCATCCGACCATTCCGATCTTAAAAATTTGGTGCCGGGACAGAGCGGATCGATAGAATTTTTGATAAAAGTCAAAGAAGTTATTCCGGTTTCTTCCGCTAACGACAAAAATTTTGTAATTTCCAGCATTGCTAAAATTGACAGTCCGGATGTGCCGACAATTGTCCAATCGAACAAAATCATTGCTGGAAATAAGATGGATATGAAACTTAATTCCAAATTGGTGGTTGATGTGAAGGGATTTTTCACTGATCCCAATATCACCAACTCCGGACCTATTCCTCCAAAAGTGAATAATGAAACCACCTATACATTGCATTGGCTCTTGACTAATGTTTCCAATGACGTAACAGGCGCCAAAGTGGAAGCAGTTCTGCCGACCGGAGTGGTAATGACCGGAAAAATCTGGCCGGAAGATTCCAAAATCACTTATAACGAAAGAACCAATTCCATCACTTGGGAAGTAGGCAACATATCTTCCGGAATCGGAATTCTTTCCAGCGCCAAAGAAGCCAGTTTCCAGGTCAAAATAAAACCTTCCGCCAATCAAGCGGGAAATATAGTCGGGTTGCTCAATGAATCAAAAATCACCGCTAAAGATTCTTTTACCGGCGAAGATTTGTCCGGCAAAGGGGATGAGAAGAGTACCCAGCTTCGAGAAGACAGCGGCATAGGATCGAATTACAAAGTTGTCAATTAGAAATATTATTGCTATTATCCAGGGAATGTTTGAGATAAAATCAAAATTAGAAAAGAGGAGAATTGGCATTCTCAAAACGAAAAACGGAGATATTAACACTCCGTTTTTTATGCCGATTGCCACCAAGGGGGCGGTTAAAAACATATTGCCGGAAGAAATCAAAAAAATCGGAGCGGAAATAGTTTTGGGCAATACTTATCATCTGTGGCTCCGGCCGGGAGACGAGACAATCAAAAAAGCCGGCGGTCTGCATAAGTTTATGGATTGGGACGGGCCGATTCTGACTGATTCGGGCGGCTTTCAAGTTTTTTCGCTGGGAGCGAGAGCCAAAGAAAAATTCGGGAAAAGCGGAGTCCGCCTTAGCGAAAAAGGTGTTTATTTTTCCGATCCGGAAAATGGAAAGAAGTATTTTATGAGTCCGGAAAAATCAATTGAAATCCAGCTTAATCTCGGTTCGGATATCATAATGGTTCTTGACGAATGTCCGCCTTTTCCCTGCGATTACCAATACGCTAAAAAATCACTGGAGCTGACGGCTCGCTGGGCCAAGCGATGTCTGGAATATTTTCAAGAAAAAACCGGAAATATGAAAAAAAAGCCGCTTCTTTTTGCCATAGTCCAAGGCAGTGTTTATGAGGATTTGAGAAAAGAATCGGCCAGACAATTGGTAGCGATGAATTTTGATGGCTATGCCATTGGCGGAGTAGCTGTCGGAGAGCCGAGGGAAAAAATGTATGAAATTTTAAACTGGGTTTTGCCGATATTGCCGGAAGACAAGCCCCGTTATCTTATGGGATTGGGAAGGCCGGAAGAAATTGTGGCGGCGGTGGGGGCGGGAGTGGATATGTTTGATTGCGTTATTCCAACGAGAGAAGGGAGGCACGGACGACTTTTTATCAGAAAAAATGAAAGCAAAAATCAATCTGCCGATTGGCGGACAAAAATCAAAATTAAGAAAGAATTGTTCTATGAAACGATAAATATCAATAACGAAAAATACAAGGAAGATTTTTCGCCGGTGGATGAATATTGCGATTGTGCGTTGTGCAAAAACTATACTAAAAGTTATTTGCGCCATCTTTTTGCGGTGAGTGAGCCTTTGGCGCTTCGCCTAGCTTCCATTCATAATCTGAAGTTTTATACGGAAATGATGAAAAAATTACAAGAAGAGTAGTATTATGGTATAATACAAGCAAGAAGGCTCGTTTAACATTAACCTTGTTTTGTCATTCACGACTTGATCGGGAATCCAGTAAATAAGCCAAGATTTCAGACTAGATTCCCGCCTGCCTGCCGGCAGGCACGGCTTTCGCGGGAATGACAGAGGATGGTAATTTTTGTCGTAAAAAGTAAGGAGGATATTAGTGTTAATTAAAGTCACTTGTATTTTTTATGGCAATGAATTGTTTTATGAAAAACAAAAAACAATCATTATTCCTTTTCGCCGCCATATTTTTTGGCGTTCTTTTTGTTTCTGCCAAAGCTCAGGCGGTGGATAATCCGGATAATATATCCTTTGGTGTGAATGGCGCTGTTAGAGCTGTTGTTATGGATAATGATTACACTTACGTAGGAGGAGATTTTCATTATGCTGGAAACGCCAAGCTAGGCATCGCTAAAACTAACAAAACGAACGGAGAGGCGGACCTTTCTTTTCTGGATACTGATGGGGAAGTGAGAACAACGGCCAGCGATGGCAATGGCGGCTGGTATATTGGAGGGACATTTACCGCAGTAAATGGAACAACTAGAAACAAAATTGCGCACATTAATTCTGACGGATCACTGGATTTAAATTGGAATCCCAACGCTTCCAGCATAGTTTCTGTCATAGAAATTGACGGTTCAGACATTTATGCTGGTGGGTATTTCACCACTATCGGCGGTGAGACCAGAAACTATATCGCCAAACTGAACAACACCACTGGCGCGGTTGATACGACTTGGAATCCCAATTCTTCTGGCGCAATTCAAGCTATAGAAATTTCCGGTTCGGACATTTATGCCGGCGGAGAATTTACCACCATTGGCGGTGAGACCAGAAACCGCATTGCCAAACTCAATAACACCACCGGCGCGGCCGACGCGACTTGGAATCCGAATGCTTCTGCCATTGTTTATGATATAGAAATTGATGGCAGTGATATTTATGCCGGCGGAACTTTTATCACCATCGGTGGCCAGACCAGAAACCGCATCGCCAAAATCAATAACACCACTGGCGCGGCTGACGCAACTTGGAATCCCAACGCCTCTTCTACCGTGTATGACATAGAAATTGACGGTTCAGACATTTATGCTGGCGGAAATTTTACCACTATCGGCGGCCAGACCAGAAACTATATTGCCAAACTCAATAACACTACTGGCGCGGCTGACGCGACTTGGAATCCTAATGCTTCTTCCACTGTCCAAGATATAGCCATTTCCGGTTCAGACATTTATGCTGGCGGAAATTTTACCACTATCGGCGGTGAGACCAGAAACTATATCGCCAAGCTGAATAACACCACTGGCGTGGCTGACAGTGCATATCTGGCCGAAGCTAGCTATAATAGCTGTGTGTATTCAATAGAGATATACAATGAGGATGTTGTTATAGGAGGAAGTTTTATATTGATTAATACGATCTCCGCAGGTCATATCGCCAGAATGGACAATAAAACAGGGGAAGTTGATGCCAATTGGAATCCCAACGCTTCTGCTTCCGTATATGATATAGCTATTTCCGGTTCGGACATTTATGCTGGTGGAGGTTTTACTACTATCGGCGGCCAGACCAGAAACTATATTGCCAAACTCAATAACACTACTGGCGCGGCTGACGCGACTTGGAATCCCAATGCTTCTACTACTGTTCGAGCCATTGCCATTTCCGGTTCGGATATTTATGTCGGCGGATCATTCGGTACTATTGGAGGTGAGACCAGAAGCCGAATTGCCAAACTCAATAACACTACTGGTGCCGCTGACGCGACATGGAATCCCAACGCCTCTGGTTCTATTCGGACAATTACCCTTTCTGGCAATAATATTTATGCCGGCGGAGATTTTACCACTATCGGCGGCCAGACCAGAAACTATATTGCCAAACTCAATAATACTACCGGCGCGGCTGATGCGACTTGGAATCCCAACGCTTCTGCTCGTGTTTGGGCCATCACTATTTATGGCGATGAAATATATGCCGGCGGAGAGTTCACCACCATCGGCGGTGAGACTAGAAACCGCATTGCCAAACTGAACAATACTACTGGTGCCGCTGACGCGACTTGGAATTCTAATGCTTCCAGCATAGTTTATGACATAGCTATTTCCGGTTCGGACATTTATGCTGGTGGAAATTTTACCACTATCGGCGGTGAGACCAGAAACTATATCGCCAAGCTGAATAACACCACTGGCGCGGCTGATGCTGAATGGAATCCTTCATTTCAAGAACTAATTTATAGTACGTGCCTGTATCAAAAATATTTAGCAATAGGAGGAGCTTTTTCATCCATTAATTCCAAAACTTTTTTGCGTTTCGCCCGCTTTACTCTCGATTCTTCTTCTCCTTCCGGCTCCATAGGAGCCGATGATATGTCCGGCAGTGACAACCATACCAACAAATCTTCCTTTGATCTGGATATGGGCGATATGACTGACAATCTTTCCGGCATAGTCCAAATGATGGTTTCTTTCAAATCTGACTTCAGCGATACCGATTGGGAGACTTATGCCGAAGAAAAAAAACTCAACTTCACCGAAGAAGGCCGATATACCATCTACGCCAAATTCAAAGATGAGTCCGGCAACATATCTTCCGTCTACAAGAAAAAAGTGGTCTTCGACAAAACCAAACCTGGAAAAGGAAAAGTTTCCCTGGCAAAATCATCTTCGAGCCAACTTGTTTTTTCCGCTGAAGACAATATTGATAAGGAAAAAGACCTGAAAATAGCCGTTTCCCAAACCAAAAATTTCAAAGGGGTCCAATGGAAACTTTTTGAAAAAAGAATAAACTGGACATTGGCCAACGCCAAGGGAGAAAATGTCATTTATTTCCGGTTTAAAGACAGGGCCGGCAACAAGTCTAAAATATACAAAAAAATTCTTTATCTGGACAACCAATTTCCCCTGATATCAAATATCAAAGCGGACAATCAGCCTTACTACATAAATATTTCAGTCAAGAAAAAACCTGTTTTTTCCGGTTCTTTTATTGAAAGCCACCCGCAAAGCCTAAAACTGATGTTTGACGGAAAATTAAGAAGATCCAAAACTACCATCAGCCAAAAAAACAAAACATGGACGCTTGTTCCTCAAACCAACCTGCCTGAAGGCATTCATCTTATCGCTTTAGTTATGAGGGATAGGGCGGGCAATGAAACCGTAAAAAACATCAGGATAAAAGTGAATCAGGAAAACAAGAAATAATTTTTTTGTGGTATAATAGAAAAAAGAAACTATTTTAAATTATTCTGTTAGATGTCACGCTTTGTGGAATATCCGCTAAAAGCGGAAAATTAAAAAGGATAAAAACAAAAAAATGGACAAACAAATAAGTGTTAAGGCGGCTGTTGTGCTGATAATGGCCGTTATGGTTTCAACGATTGCTATTGTCTGGTTTGCTATGGACGCGAGGAGAAATGTGGCGATGGCTCCCGGAGAAGCAGAGAAGGATAATTTTATTCCAAAAGCGCCTGCAGAAAAAAGTCCGGAAACAGGAAAGACAGAAGATAAGGCGTCTTCGGAAATTAAAGAGGATGTCTATAACGGCTGGAACACTTATGTGAATGATCTTTATAAATATAAGATAAAATATCCGGTAACCGGAACTGTAAAAGAAGCGGAAAAGGTGGCTTTCAGCGTTTCAGCCGATTCTGCGATAACTATTGACGAGGCTTACAAAAAATATACCGGAAAAGTCTGCGTAACAGTGGAAACAAAAGACGGAACAGTAACAATTTCCGCTCCGCCTAATACTCAAAATTATTTTGTGATTTATGGCAGGACCGGCATGGGAGTGGATACTAAGGTGACCAAATCCGAGGAAAAAATAAATATTTCCGGCAAGGAATACACAGTTAAGATAAGCGACGTAAAAGATCCCGACAGCCGAAGCGTTGAAGCGACTGTGAGTCTGGAAGACAAAACGACGATACTATATACTGCCAGCACTCCGGAGAAAAGTCAGATTATGAAAAAAGTAGTGGAATCTTTTGAAAGAATAAAATAATCTTTCCAACAAAAATCAGCCTTTCGGGCTGATTTTTGTTTGACTCTTTTCCGGCTTAAGGATATATTAGTAGATAATTTTATGGATAATTCAAAAAAACAAAAGGGAAGGATAGAACTTCTGGCGCCCTGCCTACCGGCAGGCAGGCGGCGGGCTTGCCCGCCAAAGCCCCTAATTAGAATGAAAATATCGCGTTATTTATGAAAAATTATAAAAACAAGAAAAATAGAATTGAATTATTGGCGCCGGCGGGCAGTATAGAAAAAATGAAATACGCCATCGAATATGGAGCGGACGCTGTTTTTCTTGGGGTGCCGGATTTTTCGTTGCGTGTGCGGATAAACAAATTTACCGAAAATGACATCAAAAAAGCGGCGGAATATGCCCATAAGCTGAACAAGAAAATATATGTCACTCTCAACATTTATGCTCATAATTCCCACCTGCCGCGAATTGAAAAACATCTGAAATTTCTCAGAAAACTCAAAGTTGACGGAGTGATTGTCAGTGATCCGGGAATTATAAATCTGGTTAAAAAACATTTGCCGAAAACAGATACCCATCTTTCCACTCAGGCTAATGCTACCAATTGGCAGGCGGTAAAATTTTGGAAAAATATCGGAGTAAAAAGGATAATTTTGGCCCGGGAAGTGACGCTTGAAGAAATAAAAGAAATCAGAAAAATGGTTCCGGGAGTGGAACTGGAATATTTTGTCCACGGAGCGATGTGCATGAGTTATTCCGGCCGCTGTATCCTTTCCAAATGGATGACTGATAGAAGCGCCAATCTGGGAGATTGCTCGCAACCGTGCCGATGGCAATATAAAACAATGAACAATGAACAAGGAACAGTGAACAATAAAACTATAAGAATAAAAGATGATAAAGAAAGATACGGGATGGATGTGGAGGAAGATCGGCACGGAACCTATTTTTTTAACAGTTACGATATGAATCTCATTGAACATGTTGACGGACTTATCAAAGCCGGCGTGACATCGCTCAAGATCGAAGGACGGGCGAAAAGCGCCTATTATCTGGCGGTGGTGACGAGGGGATACAGAAAAGTTGTTGATGCCATAGAACATAAATTGCCTGAAAAAGAAATTAAAAAAATCATCAGCGAACAAAAAACGGAATTTGATAATTTAGTTCATCGCGGATATTCAACAGGATTTCTTCTGGGCGAAGAGCCGCAGCATAATTTCAAAAACGCTGAAAACAAACCGCCTTATAAATTTGTGGGGGAGATTTTAGGATCAAAAAACGGTTTGAATGCGGTTAAAATTCATAACGAAATATACCTGAAGGACCGGTTGGAAGCTGTTGGTCCTCAAAAGAATGAAACTGTCGGCGTTATAAAAATATACGATTATAAAAAAAATGAAGTTTTAGAAGCTCACGGCGGAAGCGATAGGATTTATTATATGAAATTTAATAAAACGCTCGAAGAAAAAGATATTTTAAGGAAAATCGGTTAAAATTTATTCACAGCCATCGCTTGACAAATGGGGATATTTCATGCAAAAATTGGGCAGGACACTTATAAAACCCATGTCAAAGGAGGATTCAATGCATCGCATGAATTATTTTGCTGAGCGCTGTTAAGGGCTGGACTAGAATTGTCTGGGGGTCATCCCGTTTCAAGCTGAATCTCTTTTTATTCTTCATTTTGTTGGGATGACGCTTCCCGCTGACCCATTCCCTATTCAAAGGAGTGGTCGATGAGGTCCAGATCTCCGCCTTAGCTCTCAGCACTTCCCCTCTCCCGGAAATTAAATTTTCCAGGAGAGGGCCTTTTTTTATTGACTTATTTTTATAAATAATTTATATTTAATAAGTGGAAATATCCGGGGATTGGCTCCCGGAATAGGAAAAATTTAATATAAAGATGATCAAAGTTTATCCCTCATCCGTCCCGATTTCATCGGGACACCTTCTCCCAAAGGGAGAAGGGGACAAGGAAGGGACTTTGGTAAATCAGGTGGAACCGCGGACTTCCCTGAAGCTCGTCCTGAATATGTAATTGGTATATTATATATTTAGGACGAGCTTTTTTAATTTAAGTGGAATATCCCGCATCAATTCCAATTAAGATGGTGCTTTTGTATAGTTTTATTTGCGAATTCGCCTGCGGCTAAGACTGGTATATATTAATAAATTTTAACTTGCGAATTGTTGCGGGATGCTCATTTTTGTTCCTGCTCGCTTCGCTCACAGACAAAAATGGCAAAGGAATTAACAATGGACAAAATCGTATCTCTATGCAAGAGAAGGGGATTTATTTTTCCAGCTTGCGAGATATATGGCGGATTTGCCAATGCTTATAGCTATGGACCATATGGAGTCGAGCTGAAAAATAATATTAAAAAACTTTGGTGGAAAAAATTTGTCCAGGACCGTCCGGATATCGTCGGGATCGACGGACCGATTCTGCTCCATCCAAAACTTTGGGAAGCGTCAGGACATGTCGGCGGGTTTAACGACGCTATGGTGGACTGCAAAAAATGTAAAAAAAGATTTCGGGCGGATCATATTGTCGAAGACGCCACAGGGAAAGATATGGAAGGCGATTTGGCAGGAATGTCCAAAGTGCTGGCGGAAGGAAAGATCAAATGTCCGAATTGTGGAGCGTCTGATTGGACCGAAGCCCGAACTTTCAATATGATGTTCAAGACTGAGATGAACGGGATCACTGACGAAGAAGGAAAGAGCATCCCTGTCTATCTGAGGCCAGAGACTGCCGGTGCGATATTCGTTGATTTTAAAAATGTTCTGGATTCTATGCGGGTAAAAGTGCCCTTTGGAATTGCCCAGATCGGAAAAGCTTTCCGTAATGAGATCGTAGCGGGAAACTTTATCTTCAGGCTCCGCGAATTTGAACAAATGGAGATCGAATATTTTATCAGTCCGGAAGCCAAATGGGAGCCGTTATTTGAACAGTGGCTGAAATGGCAAGAAGAATTTGCACTTGAAATCGGGGCTAGAAAAGAAAATATCAGCCGCTATGAACATCCAAAGGAAAAACTTTCTCACTATTCCAAAAAGACTATCGATACTATGTATAATTTTCCTTTCGGAATAAAAGAGTTATATGGTATCGCGCATCGCAGTGATTTCGATCTGACACAACATGCTAAATTTTCTGGACAAAAATTAGAATATCTCGATCCGGAAACGGGCAAAAGATATGTGCCGCATGTCCTGGAGCCGACCTTTGGAGTGGATCGTTCGGTGCTGGTGGCACTTCTTGCTGCTTATGATGAAGAAGCAACGGGAGAAGAAACAAGGACGGTGATGAAATTTCCTAAAAGTATCGCTCCTATCAAAGCGGCAGTGTTCCCGCTGTTAAAGAACAAGCCGGAATTAGTGGAAAAAGCCAAAGAGATATTTGATACGCTTAAGACTTCATTTGTCTGTGAATTTGATGACAACGGCAATATCGGCAAGCGTTATAGAAGGCAGGATGAGATCGGAACTCCATATTGCGTGACGGTGGATTTTGAAACATTGGAAGACAAAGCGGTCACAGTCCGTGATCGGGACACGATGAAGCAGGAAAGGGTAAAAATAGAAGAGTTGGAAAAATATCTCTCAGAAAAGTTGAAATAGCAAAAATAAAAAACAAAGAAAACCCCGACCGAAACGGGGTTTTTCTTGCCAATAAGTATAAAATATTATAAACTGAGGTATAGCATTTTTAAGATAAGAAAACTATGAATATCAAAGAAATATACAAACTGGCCATTGAAAAGGGAATTGAGAATGATTTTCGCTCAAAAAAGGAAATCAATGAATATTTAAGGTTAAAAAAGGAAGAATATGACGATTTGCCAAGGGACGAAAAAGGATATTTTGACAAAGAAAAGCTAACCAACCCATATTCTGATTCCAGAATTCATTTTGATTCTGAAAAAAAAGATATCAAAAGAATTTTTGCCGGCATTGATGTAACACCTGGATCGATTTATATCGCTGAAGAACTTCACGGGGATCTTATCATTAATCATCATCCGGTGGGGCTGGCCCTTTCCGGCCTTGATGATGTTATGAATTATCAGATAGATCAAATGGAGCAAATCGGTATTCCGGTCAACATTGCCGAAAAACTGATTCATAAAAGGATTTCCGAAGTGGCCAGAGGTGTAAACCCTGCCAATCATTACGAAACAGTTGATGCGGCCAAGCTGATGAAAATAAGCCTGATGAATGTTCATACTCCTGCTGATAATCTGTCGGCCCAGTTTGTGATGAAAAAAATTGAAAAAGCCAAACCCAGATATATAAAGGATATTATGAAAACTCTTATGGAGATACCGGAATATCAGGAAGCTAGTCGTCAGGGATCGGGGCCGATGCTTTTTTCCGGATCAAAAAACAATCGTTGCGGCAAAGTTGCGGTGTCTGAATTCACGGGCGGAACTGACGGATCAAAAGAAATATATCAGGCGATGGCTAATGCCGGTGTAGGAACAATTATTTCCATGCATCAGGGCGAGGAATACAGAAAAGCGGCCGAGGCGGCCCATATCAACGTTATTGTCGCCGGTCATATTTCATCTGATTCTTTGGGGATGAATTTGTTTTTGGATGAACTGGAAAAACGAGGGATGAAAATTATTCCGTTCGGGGGGTTGATTAGAATTAGTAGGGCAAAAAATAAATAGTAATTTGTAATTGGTAATTTGTAATTAGGACATTTATTTTTTAGTTTCCAAATTACAGCGAGCCTGGCGAGCAAAATTACGTATTACTGATTAACCTTAATTATGCAACACAAAAAAACTACTCTCAAAAACGGCTTAAGAATTATTACCGTGCCTATGGCCGGAACGGAAACAGTAACGGTAACGGTTATGATTGGCGTCGGTTCAAGATACGAAACGGAAAAGGAAGCGGGGCTTTCCCACTTCATCGAGCATATGTTTTTCAAAGGCACTAAAAAACGTCCGACTACTTTGGACATTTCTTCCGAACTGGATTCTATTGGCGGAGAATTCAACGCCTTTACTGCCAAAGACAAAACAATGTATTATGCCAAAGTTGATGCCAAACATCTGGACAAAGCTTTGGATGTGGTGGCGGACATGTATCTCAATTCCAAAATTGACGAAAAAGAAATCAATCGGGAAAAGGGAACAATTCTTCAAGAATTAAATATGTATGAAGATATGCCTATCCGAAATGTGGGAGATGTTTTTGAAAGTTTATTGTATAATGGCAATCCTTTGGGGCGGGAAATTATCGGGCGAAAAAAAACTATTAAAAGTTTCAAAAGAGAGAATTTTCTGAATTATATGAACCGGTTTTATATGGCCAATGACACGGTAGTTTGTGTGGCAGGGAAAATTAATGAAAAAAAAGCAGTCGCCAAAATCAAGGGATATTTTGAAAATATGGGGCGGGGAGAAAAACCGCATATAATAAAAGTAAAGGAGAAGCAGAAAACTCCCCAAATTAAAATAAAAAACAAAAAAACCGATCAAACCCATTTTGTTTTTGGCGTTCGGGCTTATCATCAAGAACATAAGGATCGTTTTGCTTTAGGCCTGCTCTCGGTAATTTTGGGCGGTAACATGTCCAGTCGTCTTTTTATCGAAGTGCGGGAAAGAAGAGGCTTGGCTTATTATGTCCGATCAGCTGAAGAAACTTTCAAAGATTGCGGATATTTTTCCGTTCAGGCCGGAGTGGAGCATAAAAATTTGGAATTGGCTATTTTGACTATCTTGAAAGAACTGAAAAAAATTACGCGCGATAAAATAAGCGAAAAAGAACTGCAAAAAGCCAAGGACTTCGTTAAGGGAAAATCAGTGATGGGCTTGGAATCTTCCGATGAAGTAGCTATGTTTTATGTCAATCAGGAAGTGTCCAAAGGAAAGATTATGGTTCCCGAAGAAGTGTTCAAGCGTTTTGATAAGGTGACCGTTTCCGATATAATGAGAGTAGCCAAGGATATTTTCAAAAAAGAGAAAATGAATTTGGCGGTCATTGGGCCGCACAAAAACGCGGCCAAATTAAAAAAATTATTAAGTATGTAAAACAAAAATATGGAACAGAGAAAAATCTATATTTCTACCGGAATAATTTTTAGAACTATTCTGATTCTTCTGGCCGTTTGGTTTTTGTATCTGATTCTTGACGTTGTTTCATTGATTGTTATTTCCGTGATCATTTCTTCGGCCATTGATCCGCTAGTTGATTTGATGAAAAAGAAAAAAATTCCTCGTTCCATCGGAGTTCTTGTTATATACATCGTCCTCTTTGCTTTTATCGGAGTGGCTATTTATTTTATTATTCCTCCAATAGCTGAACAATCCAGAGAGCTTGCTCAGGAATTTCCCGTTTATTATCAAAGAACATTGGATTTTCTCGGACCCATTAAAACATCGCTGGAATCCAGCCATATAGAAACAGGGAGAATTTTTGGCAATCTGACCGATTCCTTGGCTGGTATTTCCGGAAACATTTTTTCAACTACTATCGGCTTCTTTTCAGGGATAATTTCGGTGATTGTAGTATTGTCTCTGACTTTTTATATGGCGGCTGAAGAAGATGCACTTAAAAAATTTGTTATATCTGTTACTCCCAAAAAACATCACACTTATGCCGTGGATTTAGCTGAAAGGATAAAAAGTAAAATTGGTAAATGGCTTATTGGCCAACTTTTCCTGATGATTATCGTCGGGACCTTAAGCGGATTCGGGCTTTACCTCATTGGCGTTCCACACGCTTTGATTTTGGGAATTTTTGCCGGTATTATGGAAATCGTTCCTTATATCGGGCCGTTGGTCTCGGCTGTTCCCGGCGTTATTTTGGGTTTTATTGTTTCACCAACAGTTGGTTTTTTGGCCATACTGATTTATATCATTGTTCAGCAGATTGAAAATCATGTGGTAGTGCCGCAAGTAATGAAAAAAGCGGTGGGACTAAGCCCCATTACAGTCATAATTGTTCTAATGATTGGAGCAAAGTTGGGCGGAGCTTTGGGAGCTATTCTTTCCATTCCGGTGGCGACAGCGGCGGGACTTTTCATTGCTGATATCATGGGAAATAACGACAAATAAAAATTGCCATTATATTTCATTTTTTTAAAACAAAAACCACCGGCTTTAGCCGGTGTGTGCGTTTAAAGCGTAGCGCGTAAAACTTTTCAATAATTCACAAATTTAAAAAATATGTCATTCCGGGCTTGACCCGGAATCCACTCTATTGAGTTACAATAGTTCAATATTCATATATTAAGCTTTTAATTATCGCTTGAGTAGATTCCTGCTTTCGCAGGAATGACAATAAAATTCAAGGAAATCAAACACGTCGGCGATTAGCCTGCAGAATAGAAACCACTAGCGTTTGCTAATAATTTTTATTTAAAAGATTTAAATAAAAAGAAAGACAATGGCAATAAGGGAAATGACGATATCATTGGTAGCATTTTTAAAATTCCATTGGCGTTCGGGGGAATACTTGGGATATTTTCCGTAACGGTGAGACCAGGAATGTAATTTTTTTATTTCAGCCAATAATTTATTTTCTCTGAATTTCCAATGTAACAGTGTTATAAAATCAGGGAAAAGTGAAAAAAATATTCCGATCAGCATATTTCTCATTTCAATGAAGCTTGATTTTTCAAGGTAGAAAAAAGAAAAAATTATAGAAAAACCGATAGCTAGATCAATGGCCACTTTCCACCAAGTATCCTTAATTTTGGCTACCCGACTGTCAAAATATTCAGCGTGTTTGATGCTGTCCATCAGATAGTGAATGGCTAAAGAAACAGGAATAATTATCCAGGGATTGCTGATATTTTTTCCGATAACCGCTCCGGTGAGAGCGTGGGTGGTGAGGATCATATACTAGTATCATGTATAAAGTATTATGTATTTTTATAGATATAATTGGATGTTGACGAGTTTAAGGCAATGTCATACTTTATACATAATACATTATACGTTATACTAAAGATATGCATACAGGCATATTATACATCGTCGCTACTCCTATTGGCAATCTGGAAGACATCACTTTTCGCGCTGTTCGCACTATGAAAGAAGTGGATTTGATCGTCTGCGAGGACACCCGGGTGACCAAAAAAATTCTCGATCACTATGTTATTGCTCAAGAAACCCGGTCTTTTTATAACATCTCCGGAAAAGGCAACCGAAAGCCGGAACCAAGATTGGATTATGTGATTTCGGAACTCAAAAATGGAAAAAGCGTGGCTTTCGTGACGGACGCCGGCACGCCGGGAATTTCTGATCCAGGAAATAGATTGGTTGAAAAAGCCATTGAAAACGGAATCACGGTCATTCCTATTCCAGGCGCTTCAGCGCTCACAACTTTGGCATCTGTTTCCGGAATTGATTTATCAGGCTTTGTTTTTTTGGGTTTTCCACCACATAAAAAAGGGCGGGAAACATTTTTTAAGCGTGTTATGGCATTTGAATGTCCGGTTATATATTATGAATCCCCGCATAGATTGGTTAAAAATTTAGAGTTATTAAAGAGCTTATCTCCTGAAAAAAATATCATTCTCGGCCGGGAACTCACCAAGATGTTTGAAGAAATCATCCGCGGAAAAGCGGAAGAAGTGCTGAGATATTTTGAGGAGAATAAGGATAAAGTAAAAGGGGAGATCGCAATTATAATACACTAAAGGAACGAATACTTACGAAGAAAACTAAAATAAAAAATGGCTGACTTATTGTATAAAGATTTAAGTTATAATATACAAGGTGCTTTTATAGAAGTAAGGAAAAATTTTGGTCCAGGCCATAAGGAAATTGTTTATCAAAATGCTCTTCAAGAAGAGTTTGTAACTAGAGGAATATCAGTCGAAAAAGAAAAAAACATCAATATATATTCTCCTAAGACAGGAAAAAAGATGGGAAATTACAGGGTTGATTTTTTGGTCGATAGAAAGATCATAATTGAACTGAAAGCGATTGATTTATTGCCAAAAAATTTACTAGATCAGGTTTATAGTTATCTTAGAAATAGCGAGTATGAATTGGGATATTTTGTAAATTTCAAAAGTCCGAAGCTATATATAAAGAGGTTTATATATACCAATGGCAGGAAGCCATTTTTATCCAAAATTAGTTAATTTTAGTAAATATTAGTTAAATTTAGTGTATTTTATGAATAAATTTTACATCACCACCCCAATATATTACGTAAATGCAAAACCGCACATCGGCCATGCTTATACTACCATTGCGGCGGATGTTTTGGCGCGGTTTTATCGGCAACAACTGGGAAAAGAAAATGTATTTTTTCTCACTGGAACGGACGAGCATGGACAGAAAATTCAGAAAGTGGCAGAAAGCGCGGGAAAAAATCCCCAGGAATTTACTGATGAGATAGTGGCTCATTTCAAGGAGCTTTGGGACAAATTAGATATAAAATATGATAATTTTATCCGAACTACTGATGAAAGCCATAAAAAAGCAGTGCAAAAAGTCCTGCAGACACTTTATGACAATGGAGCAATATATAAAGGAGAATATGAGGGATTATATTGCATTGGATGCGAACAATTTAAGAATGAGTCGGATCTGGTGGATGGCAAATGTCCAGATCATAATATTGTCCCGGAATTAATAAAAGAAGAAAGTTATCTCTTAAAATTAACTGAGCTACAGCCGGAACTTATTAAAAAAATTGAAAGTGATGAATTCAAGCTAACTCCCGAAAAATATAAAAAAGAGATTTTGTCATTCTTAAAGAATCAAACTTTGCGAGATGTTTCAATTTCCAGAAAAAATGTTTCTTGGGGAATTCCATTGCCATTCGATCCGACGCACACCACTTATGTCTGGGCAGATGCATTTTTAAATTATCTAACCGGCCTTGACTGGGATGGAAACGAGAAAAAAATGCCAAAATTTTGGCCAGCCGATGTGCAGCTTATTGGAAAAGATATTCTTCGGGTTCACGCCACCATCTGGCCAGCTATGCTTATGCATCTGGGAGTGGAATTGCCCAAGATACTTTTTACTCACGGCCATATCCTTTCCGGCGGGAAGAAAATGAGTAAAACTCTCGGAAATGCAATCTTAATCGATGAAATGTTAGAGATATTTGGTACAGATGGCACTCGTTATCTGCTTCTAAGCGCTGGAACATTTGGAGAAGATGTGGATGCGACGATGGAAAGACTGGTTGAAAAGTATAATGCTGATCTGGCAAATGGACTAGGGAATTTAGTTTCTAGAACGTTAAAATTAAGCGAAAAAATTAGCATAAAAATCGGAACAGAAAATCACGGTCTTTATACTGAAGATATAGTAAATAATCCAGAGATAGGTAAAGCCATTGATTTTGTCTGGAATAATATTAAAAATCTTAATAAATATATAGAAGATAATAAACCATGGGAATTGGCTAAAACAGACACAATAAAGTTTGAAGATGTTATGAATAAATTAGTTCATGGTTTATATGACATATCGGAGGCTCTTATGCCTTTCATGCCTGAAACTTCGGAGAAAATAAAAAAAGCTTTAGAAACAAAAGAATCGGTGGCACTGTTTCCAAGGATAAAATAACTCCTTATTTCGTCATTCTGAGTTCCGATTTGAAATCGGAACGAAGAATCTGCCAAGGGTTACCTAAAGTTTGGCTATTTAGATAAAACTAGCGGTAACAAAAAATAGATCCTTCGCTCTCATATAAATTCGAGCTCAGGATGACGGTTTTTTTATGCTTATTGATACTCACGCCCATCTTAATTTTTCCGCCTTCAAGGATGATCATGAGGAGGTGATAAAAAGATGCTCCGACACGAAAGTTGGAGTGATTAATGTTGGATCGGAATACAAAACGAGCAAGCGCGCGGTGGAGATGGCTGAAAAATATGACGGCCTTTGGGCGGTCGTCGGGCTTCACCCGATCCATCTTGGTTCTCAGGATTTTAAAGACAAGGAAGAGGGAATTGACATAAAATCAGCGGTAGAAAAATTTGAAGCGGAAAAATACAGGGAACTGGCTAAGAATAAAAAAGTAGTGGCGATCGGAGAGATGGGATTGGATTTTTTTCACAACGATCAGAACAAAAACGAACAAGCAGAAACTTTCAAAGAAGGGATCGATCTGGCGGTCGAACTTGATCTGCCGGTAATGATCCATTGTCGGAAGGCCAACAATGAAGTAATTGAAATTTTGGAAGAAAAAAAGAAGGAATATGGTGAAAAGCTCAGGGGAGTGGTCCATTGTTTTTCTGGAAATCTCAAGCAGGCTGAAAGATACACGCAATTGGGTTTCATGCTGGGCTTTAATGGCATTATCACTTTTGCCCGGGATTATGATAAGGTTTTAAGAAATATAGGCATAGAGCATATGGTAGTCGAGACCGACTGCCCGTATCTCACGCCAATTCCTCATCGAGGCGAACGGAATGAGCCGGCTTATGTCAGGTTTGTAGCGGAAAAAATAGCTGAAATCAAGGGCGTAACTTTGGAGGAGATAGCCAAAGCAACCACCAAAAACGCCAAGTCCATGTTTAGGATATGAAATTTAGTGCGGGGTTGACTTTTTTGGAATTTTGATAGAAAATTAATAGTGGTTGCACGTTAGAGTAAGAAAATGGAAGATAATAAAAACAATCCAAAAGCTCCATGGTGGCAGCCTAGTTTGTTACTTTTTACAAGGCTTTCCGGCTGGATTGCTGGACCTGTTATTCTGGCTGTTTTTGTTGGAAAATGGCTGGACAGGAAATACAATACCGAGCCTTGGTTATTTTTAATATTAGTAGGAATTGCTTTTTTTCTTTCAAGTTTCGGCATCATCCATGATTCGCTCAAAGAAATGAAGAGGATCGAGAAGGAAGAGAAAGAAAAAAAAGACGGGGAAAATAATAAACGATAGAATTTATGACGGAAAATGCGGAACAAATGAATACGCAAGCCAATCAAGAGATCCAATCGGAAACAACCTTGTTTGCCGAACCTGTTGGCACTTATCATCATTTTACTATCACCAATTCTTTGCTGACCAGTTGGATTGCAGTCGCCATTCTGGTCATTTTTTTTGTTTCGATCAAAAAAAAGATCAAAAAAATTCCGCGAGGCGTTCAAAACATATTCGAGTTAATCTTGGAACAAGCTCTGGAGCTGGCGGATAGCATAACGGGGGACCGTAAAAAATCAGAAAAATTCCTCCCTATCGCGCTAGCTCTTTTTCTATTCATTTTAGTGAATAATTGGCTGGGGCTTTTGCCGGGAATGGGAACAATCGGCTTTATCGAATCTCACGGGGGGCACCCGATGTTCATCCCGCTTTTTAGAGGCGGAACAGCAGATATCAACACCACTCTGGCCCTCGCTCTTTTTGCAGTGATTGCTTCCCATATCATGGGAGTGATAATGATCGGAGCATGGCAACATTTCAACAAATTTATAAATATAAAATCATTCATAGCCATACCAGGAAAGATAAAAAAAGATTTTGCGGTGATTTTGGTAAATCCTATTCAGGCATTCGTCGGAATAATTGAATTTATTGGCGAGATTGCCAAAGTAGCTTCGTTGTCATTCAGGTTATTTGGAAATATTTTTGCCGGAGAGGTCTTGCTTGCTTCTATGATGGCCCTTTTTGCTTATATTCTGCCATTACCGTTTATGTTTTTGGAAATAATAGTCGGTTTGATTCAGGCTTTGATTTTTGCTATGCTGACATTGGTATTTATGACAATTGCCACCCAGAACCACGAAGAGCACTAGGCTCATTTTTTATTTGTTAATAATTAATTTAATTATTCCCGAGCGACTTTAAAAATAACAACCAGTCGATTTCGGAAATAAGCATAAAATTATGGATCTGACCATGCTGGCGAAAGCCATAGCAATCGGAGTCGGATCGATCGGACCAGGCCTCGCTATCGGACGGATCGGAGCGAAGGCTATGGAATCGATCGGACGAAACCCGGAAGCAGCCGGAAAAATTCTGGTGCCGATGCTTCTGGCGGCCGCGTTTGCTGAAGCTATTGCAATCTATGCTCTAGTTATCGCGTTTTCAATCAAGTAGTAGTTTTACCTAGTCTCGTTTTCGAGATTAGGATAAGGTTATTATCATGTCATCGCGAGCGAAGCGCGGCGATCTCATAAGTTAACAAGAGATTGCCACGTCGCTACGCTCCTCGCAATGACACAATTTTATGGAAGAACTAATAAAAACATTTCATATTGAAACCAACTTGCTTATTGCGCAGATTGTAAATTTTACCATCGTTCTTTTGGTGCTTTACAAATTTGCCTATAAGCCGATTTTAAAAACTCTTAACGAACGGACGTCAAAGATAGAAAAGGGCGTGAAAGACGCGGAAGAGGCAAAGAAAAAATTGGAAGAAGTATCGATCGAGGAAAAGGAAATTCTGAAAAAAGCGAAAATTGAGTCGCAAGAAATCATAAAAAAGGCCGAAGAAACAGCCAAAAAAGAAGCGGAGAATATTTCTGTGGAAGCCAAGAAACAGACGGAAAAAATGATTGTCGACGCGCAAAAATCGATCGAACAGGAAAAAGGCAAGATGATGGCGGAGGTGAAGTCAGAAATCGCAGGGCTGGTAGTGGCAGCAACTGAAAAATTAATTGGAGAAAAAATGAGTTCAGATAAAGATAAAGAGCTGGTAGAAAAATCAATAAAATAAACAAGCGTCATCCTGAGCGTCGGTCGTGAAACCGACGAGAAGGATCTACTGAAAGTTATCAGGAGGTTAATAATTTATAGTAGGACCAATGGTAACTCAAGGCAGATTCTTCGTCCGGCCCTTAGGCCGTCCTCAGAATGACGGAATTATAGAAATGAAAGCGACAGCTACGCAATATGCTAAAACTTTATATGAATTGACGCGCGATAAAAGTCACAAGGAAGTTGATGAGGTAGTTTCTAATTTCACAAAAGAATTAGCAAGGAACGGACAAATGAAGCTGGCGAGTAATATTGTGGCAAAATTTGGCGAAGTGTATAACGCGGAGAACGGGATTGTGGAAGCGGAAGTGGTGACAAGAAGTGATATGAAACAAGCGACAAGTGACAAGGTTGAGAAATTTATTAAAGAAAAATATGATGCGAAAAAGGTGGTTATTGAAAATATCATTGATGAGAAGATAAAAGGTGGGATTATCATAAAAATCGGGGATGAAATAATAGACGCAAGCGTTGACAGGCAATTAATGGAATTAAAGAAGGAATTACAAAAATAGTCCGTCATTCTGAACAAGTCGCGTCTTGGCGGGACGCAGTGAAGAATCTACTAAAAGTTACCCGTAGTTTTATTATTAAATTAAAACTAGTGGTAACCTCGGGCAGATCCTTCGTCTGGTCCAAGCCCTCCTCAGGATGACGGGCATGAAGTTCTTTGGAAAAATAAAAAAAGCCGCCACATTTCGCATGAAAGCGAAAAATGACGGGCAAGATGTTGAACCTGCTTTATACTTGCAAACACTCTTATAATCAATGGATCTTGATTTTCTCGACTTCTAGTAAGTATTTGTTTTTCTCGAAAATCACTTCTCCGGATACCGTAATGGTATGCTTGGAAAAGAACGATTTGAAAGGGGGCAAGTATTCCTGCCAATTTTTAAGGACCACTTCTCCAAAGGGCTGAATAAAAACGTAACCGATCATTTGGTCCTCATTCAATTCAGCTTCTAGTGGTCTCACAGTTTCGTTTGTCCAGTATGCCTCCAATAAGCACTCAGAAATCTTCATGTTCTTCTCCATTACTCGATTTAACCACCAACCGAGCTAAGGGCAAGAATTAAAGAACCGTATAATGGCTTAAATATTAATTTAATATTGCAACCGTCAATTATAGCACATTTTATCCAAAAAATCAAGTGTTTGAATGCTGATTACTGAATATTGGCTAATATAAGCCGTAGATGGTGATTAGTATTTAATAAAGTAAATTTCAATATCCATTTCCTCTCAGATGAGGGGAAATGTCCCGGAGGGACAAAGGGGAGCTGAAAGATTGTAAACAAATTATAATTTTTCAACTCCTCCCCTTTAATTCCCCTCCTCATCTGAGGAGGGGAGGATAATGAAGAAGATATTTTTTATGCAAAAAGACTACATAATCGAACAACTAAAAAAACAAATCGAAGGTTTTGAGACAAAAGCCAAAACCGAAAAAATCGGAACGGTCATGGAGATTGGAGACGGCGTGGCCAGAATCACGGGTCTCGCCGAAGCCATGGCTTCGGAAATGTTGGAATTTTCCAATGGCCAATTTGGTGTGGCGCTAAACTTAGAGGAAGACCGGGTAGGTGCGATGGTTTTAGGAGATTATACCGGCATTAAAGAAGGAGATACGGTAAAATCAACCGGAAAAATTTTATCAGTTCCTGTGGGAGAAAATTTTATTGGCCGTGTAATCAATCCTTTGGGGGAGCCTCTGGACGGCAAGGGGGAAATAAAAAGCGAAAAATTCTATCCGATTGAAAAAATTGCGCCGGGAGTTATTACCCGTCAGGGAGTTCATCAACCGGTGCAGACCGGAATAAAAGCGATTGATGCTATGATTCCGATAGGACGTGGACAGCGAGAGCTTATTATCGGCGACCGGCAAACTGGGAAAACTGCTATTGCCATTGATACAATTATCAATCAAAAGGGTCAAGATATGATCTGTATTTATGTAGCCGTTGGCCAAAAAGAATCAAAAGTGGCAAGAATCGTAGCGGAACTGGAAAAACACGGCGCCATGGAATATACGACAGTTGTTTTGGCCGGAGCGTCTGATCCAGCCCCGCTTTCCTTTATTGCTCCGTATTCTGGTTGTGCGCTCGGCGAATATTTTATGGATCAAGGGAAAGATGTTTTGGTGGTTTATGATGATTTGTCGAGGCATGCCTGGGCATATCGTCAGATATCACTGATTTTAAGACGTCCACCGGGGCGAGAAGCTTATCCGGGAGATATTTTTTATCTTCATTCCCGCCTGCTTGAACGAAGTGCCAAATTGAATAAAGATTTTGGCGGCGGATCCTTGACTGCTCTTCCTATAATCGAAACTCAGGCTGGTGATGTCAGCGCTTACATTCCAACTAATGTTATTTCCATTACTGACGGGCAGATATATCTGGAAGCCGATTTGTTTTATAAAGGAGTTCGTCCGGCGTTAAATGTCGGTATCTCTGTTTCCCGTGTTGGGTCTGACGCGCAAATAAAAGCGATGAAAAAAGTGGCTGGAAAATTGAAATTGGATATGGCTCAATTCAGAGAACTGGAAGCCTTTGCGCAGTTTGGGTCAGATCTTGATGAAAAGACAAGGAAAACAATTGAGCAGGGAAGAAGAACGATGGAAGTTTTGAAGCAAGGGCAATATGAACCGATGCCGGTAGAAAACCAAGTAGCGATTATTTATGCGGTAAATAATGGACTTTTGGATGATGTGGAAGTTTCCGAGATAAGAGATTGGGAAAGAGATTTCCATAAGTATCTTAAGAGCTCGCAGAAAGATGTTTTGAAACTGATAGCTGACAAAAAGGAATTGAGTGATGACGTGGTTTCAAAACTCGAAAAAGCGATAAAAGAGTTTAAGGAAGTTTATCAAGGCAATCGCTAAAAGAATTTAGAATTGCGAATTGAGAATTTAGAGTGAGAATTAAGAATAATGAATCTAGAAATATATTCTTTTGGATCATTATTCAAAATTCCAGATACTAAATTCTAAATTCTATTTAATATGGCTAACAACACCAAAGAAATAAGAAGAAGGATAAAATCCATCAATAGCACGAAAAAAATCACTCGGGCTATGGAGATGGTTAGTGCTGCCAAAATGCGGCGGGCAGTTTCGGCTGTAACAGCAATCCGTCCTTATGCCCACAGCGCTTGGAGCGTGCTTACCAATTTGGCACGGGCTTTTACTGAATATAATGAAGGGCTGTTGGAAGTTCGGGAAGTAAAAAGTGTTTTAGTGGTGGCTATTTCTACCAATCGCGGACTTTGTGGATCATATAATACCAATTTGTTTAAAAAAATCCGTTATGAATTGGCTAATCCGGAACGTTTGAAAATAAACCGGACAGTAACCAGAAAAATCGAGTCGAAAATAACAAATGCAGAATTGAATATTGATTTTATTACCATTGGAAAAAAAGGCGATGCTATGATTAAAAAATTCGGAAAAAATATCATAGCGTCTTTTCCTGACCTGGCTTATCATCCAAAGCCGGAAGATGTCCGTCCGCTAGCCAAAATAATTATGGAAGAATATCTCAAGAAAAATTATGATAAGGTGGTGGTGGTTTATACCGATTTTGTTTCTGCTATCAATCAGCAAACTAAAATTCGCCAAATATTGCCTGTTTCCAAAGTGGATATTGAAAAACAAATTGCGGAAATGGATATTCATGCGCGTGAAATCGGACTCAGGGAGCCAAAATTAGAATATAAAATTGAGCCAAGCCCGTCTGAAGTTTTGGAACATGTTTTCCCTCGTTTGATTGAAATGCAGATTTATCATGCTATTCAGGAATCTAACGCTTCCAAGGAATCAGCTCGAATGATGGCGATGAGAAATGCGACTGATGCGGCAGGAGATATGTCGGCCGAACTCACCCTTGCCTATAACCAAATCAGGCAGTCAAAGATTACGCAGGAAATTGCGGAAATTTCAGCCGGGGCGGCAGCACTTGAAAATTAATCGTCATTCTGAACATTGTTTATAAAAACAATGTGAAGAATCTGTTAAAAGTTACCAATAGCTCTATATTAGTAAAATTAAAACTAGTGGTAATTTCAGGCAGATCCTTCATCCAAACCCCTGGTTTGTCCTCAGGATGACGGCATTAAAATTAAAAAATTGTTCTTTGGAAAATAGAAAAGCCCCAAAGGGGGCCAAAAAAGGGTAAGCGAAAAAGATGTTTGTCGCTAAAGATTTGCGACAATGGCCATGATTATTCCGAAAAGAACTAAGACTTTCCAGCCATAAACCAACAATCCAATTACCTCCTTTCACTGCTTAATAACAAGTGTGTTATGAAAGCATAAACCAGAAAGGCTGGAGGTGTCAAATTGATTATCGACCATTGGTTATTAAAATTATTAATCAATAGTCAATAATTAATTATTCGAATTTTACAATTAACAATGAACAAAGAACAATGAGCAATAAGAAATTATTGGTCATTGATCATTGCTCACTGATCATTGATTATGAATAAGGGAAAAATATTACAAGTAATCGGGCCGGTCGTGGATGTAGAATTTGCGGATAATCTTCCGGAAATTTATAGCGCGCTGGAAATCAAGTTGCCCGCCTCTTCGGCGGACCAAGACCAGAAACTGGTCTTGGAAACTCACCAGCATATCGGCGGGAACAAGATCCGCAGTGTGGCGATGGGTTCGACTGATGGACTCAAGCGCGGAATGGAAGTGACAGATACCGGTGCTCCAATTTCTGTGCCGGTGGGAACCGGAACTTTGGGCCGAATGTTTAATCTTTTAGGAGAACCTATCGACGGCATAAAAGAAAAAGTGGAAGCCAAAAGAAAGGATCCTATTCACCGACCGGCGCCAAAATTTTCTGAACAATCAACAGAAGCGGAAATTTTTGAAACCGGAATTAAGGTTGTTGATCTAATTTGCCCATTCGTAAAAGGAGGAAAAATCGGTCTTTTTGGCGGTGCAGGCGTAGGAAAAACCGTTCTTATTCAGGAACTTATCCGGAATATTGCTCGGGAACACGGAGGCTATAGCGTTTTTGCCGGAGTGGGGGAAAGAACGCGTGAAGGGAACGATCTTTACCATGAAATGAAAGACTCTGGAGTATTGAAACAAACATCTTTGGTTTTTGGCCAGATGAACGAACCGCCGGGATCACGTCAGCGAGTGGCTCTCTCCGCCCTTACTATGGCGGAGTATTTCCGGGATGATGAAGGAAAAGATGTTCTGCTTTTTATTGATAATATTTTTCGTTTTACTCAAGCTGGCTCTGAAGTATCAGCCCTTCTTGGCCGGATTCCATCGGCTGTCGGTTACCAGCCAACACTGGCTGAAGAAATGGGAAAATTGCAAGAAAGGATTACATCTACCAAAAAAGGATCAATAACTTCGGTGCAGGCTGTTTATGTGCCGGCGGATGATCTTACCGATCCGGCGCCAGCTACCACTTTCGGGCACCTTGATTCAACAGTAGTGCTTTCAAGAGCCCTAACAGAGCTGGGAATTTATCCGGCAGTAGATCCATTGGATTCCAGTTCGACCATCCTTGATCCAAAAATTGTAGGAGAGGAGCATTACAACGTTGCCAGAAGGGTCCAGCAAGTGTTGCAAAGATATAAGGATCTTCAAGATATTATCGCTATTTTGGGTATGGAAGAATTATCCGATGAAGACAAGGTGACGGTAACAAGAGCCAGGAAAATACAAAGATTTTTGTCTCAGCCTTTCTTTGTGGCGGAAACATTTACCGGAACTCCGGGAAAGTATGTTAAACTGGAAGATACAATCAAGGGATTCAAGATGATTCTGGACGGAGAGCTTGATGAATTAGCGGAGCAGGATTTTTATATGAAGGGAGATATATCAGAAGTCAATAAACAATGAACAAAGACCAATATATTTTAAAATCTTGTTGATTAAGATAAAAATAGGAAATTAGTAAGCTCTAATAATTTTAAAAGAGGAGTGATGAACGGGAAGTTTTTTTGTTCACTGTTCATTGTTCCCTGGTTATCGTGAATATTAAATTTAAAATCGTTACTCCAGAAAGAACCGTTTTTGAAGACAATATAGATCAGGTCACTCTTCCCACGGCCATGGGAGAGATTACTATTTTGCCTAATCATCGTTCTTACATTGCCAACTTGGTGCCGGGGGAACTGATGATTAAAAAAGATAAGGAAGAAATTTTGATGTCGATTTCCGGCGGATTTATTGAATTTAATAAAAACGAATTAGTGATTTTGGCTGATACGGCGGAAAGAGCGGAGGAGATTGATATCAAAAGGGCAGAAGAGGGACGAGAGCGGGCGGAAAAAATCAAAGCTCAGGCCGTTTCTATGGACGAAGAGGAATTTGCCCGAGTGGCAGCCGCTATTCAAAAAGAAAGTGCCCGTATCCGAGTGGCCAAAAAACATCTGACCAAAAAAAGCATAAATATTAGTCAATAAAATACTAATTTTCAAATTTATGGAGTTTCCTAAAATAAAGACTCCGGAAGAAATAAAAGAGATTGAAGAAAAAAGAGCGAGAGTTTCTGCTTTGAGAAAAATGGACAACAAATATGAGGATTCGATAAAGAAATTAGCCGAACATGAAGGTGATTACAGATCGGAGCTAAAAAAACGATTGGAAAAAAGAGGTCATCAGGAGTTGTTAGAGGATGCGGGTTTTGTGAATGAAGAAGCAGATATATATTCCGATGAAACGTTAGAAAAAATGGAAGCGGAAAAAAAGGTGGGGATTGATGGATTGACGGGGTTAAAAAGAAGAAGCGCTTTTTTAGGAGAGGCTTCTAAAATTATAAATATTGAGATACGTTCAGGCGCCGATTTTTCCGTTTTGATGTTGGATGCCGATTTTTTTAAAAAAATAAATGATGATTTCGGTCATCCGGCCGGAGACAGCTTTCTGGTTCAAATTGCGGAAATAATAAAGAGAAATGTTCGAAAAGCGGATTTGGTTTGTCGCTATGGAGGAGAGGAATTTGTCATTTTATTGCCGGACACGGAAAAGGACGGAGCATTGACAGTTGCAGAAAAAATAAAAGAAAGTATGGAAAATAATATATTTAAGATAGAAAATAATGAAGGAGATGAAGTTGAATTAAAAGGAAAGACATTAAGCATTGGATGTGTTGTTTCCAGTCAGATGAAAGAATATCAGGATTTTAAAAAAAGACAAAAAGAAGGCAGGAAAGATCCGGATCATTTTAATTCCCAGGATTTTTTGGAAAAAATGATCAGGTGTGCTGATGAAGCGCTTTACAGGTCAAAAAACTCGGGACGCAACAAGGTGACTCTTTATGAAAAAATCAAAGTGGAAGTGTTATAATTGTTTTAATTAATTTTATGAAAACAGACTTTAAATTTAAAAATGTTCATAGTTGCGAAGCGGTGGTTTTAACTTGCATCGACTTCAGATTTTGGCGGGAAACTTTGGAATTTGTTGAAAAAGAACTGGGCATAAAAACGTTTGATTTTCCCTCTCTCCCCGGATCAGCCAAAGCTATCAATGAATGCCTAAATGATACCGACCTGGCAATGCAATGCATCAACGTTCCTTGTGATCTTCATCACGCAAAAAAAATTGTGATAGTCAATCATGAAGATTGCGGTGCATATGGCGGGTCAGCCAAATTTTCCGGCGATGCAAAAGCGGAAATAAATTTTCACGAAAATGAGCTAAAGAAAGCCAAGGAAAAAATAATGGAAAAATATCCTGATAAGGAAGTAATCTTGGCTTACGCCAAACTTTCCGAAGATAAAAAAAACATTGAATTTTTGACGATAAAATAGGAAACATGCAGAGTGCGATTGGGATAGCGAGTTTACCTTTATAAACGGGTAAACTTTTTGTTAACAGTTTTTTAAAAAGGAGGCGATAATGTTTAGTAGTGAAGAAACAAGTATCAGAGAAAAGTTTTCTTTCTGGAGGCTCTTTCCGCTTCAAGACTTTCACATTAAAAAAAGTTCTGATTATCTGATTTTTTGTTGTGATTGCTCCAGGGAAAAAGTGGAAAAGGAACTGATCGAAATTTTGAGTCGGCAAAACGGTTTGCCGGTGGAATATCACATCGCGGCAAGATTGGGAGGGCCACTATTTTTTAATTGCTTGCCTTATCTTCATGGCGGAATGGAGGCAGTTGATTATTTCAATCAGGAAGCAAAAAACGTGAAGAAATCCGTCCAAGTCATTCTTGTTTTTTGTTTTTGCGATGATGTTCAAAAGACGGGCTATGATTTGGAAGGAATCATTTATGCTATGCATAGCGTTCGAGGTCTCTTTACTACTCTTTACTATGTCACAAAAATCAGCATCATTCTTAGTTTGGAGGAGGGAATGTTTGCTCTCTTAAGCTAAAAACGGCGGGTTTCAAATGAAATCGGCCGTTTTCTTCTTGCTACTTTTAAAAATAGAAAATATTTGCTATAATGGGGGCGTAATAAATAAGCAAAAATATGAATAAAACCTTAAAAATAATTGGAATAGTCATCGGAGCATTTGTTCTCTTGGTGGCGGCTTTTACAGTTTCTCAGAAAACTATGATGGGAGGGAAAGCAATATATCAGTCGAATTATTTGTCTGAAGTGGACGAAGGTGTTATGGATGATTCTCGATTTTCTCCGGTAGCTGACATGGGAAGTCCGGTGGCTTCTCCGGCGAGCCGATCAAAATCTTCAGAAATTGTTGCAAATGAAGAAACGATCGTCGCTCCCGAGAGTGAAAAGAAAATAATAAAAAACGGAAACCTTAGTTTAAAAGTTGATAATGTTGACCGAGCAGGAGCGGATATTTTAAAAATCGCGCGCGATAACGAAGGTGAAGTGGCTTCTTCCAATGTGTATCAAAGCGGAAGCAAGGTAAAAAGGGGTAATATTACAGTAAAAGTACCGGTGAAAAATTTTGAAAAAACTTTTTCGGAACTTAAGAAGGTAGCCAGTCTTGTCATCAGCGAATCAACTTCAGGGGCGGATGTTACCGAACAATATGCCGATCTTCAGGCGCAAATTAAAAATAAAAAAGCCGAAGAGGAAGCCTTTGTTCGCATAATGACGCAAGCTCAAAAAATTGATGACATTCTGGCGGTTCAAAGAGAATTATCCCGAGTGCGCGGACAAATTGAACAAATTCAGGGCAGGATAAAATATATGGAAAGCCAGACGGATATGTCGACAATCAGTGTCAGCCTTTCGGAAGATGCCAGCATCTCCATTGCCGATAGATGGAGGCCACTACAGGTAGCCAAAGAATCAGCGAGTGTTCTTATCAAGAAAGTCCAAAATTTTGTGGATTTTGTGATCAGGCTTATTATTCTTGTATTGCCGGTATTCATTCTTTATCTGCTTCTAGTTCTGGTCGTATTCAAAGTTGTTAAAAGAATTTATCTTAAATTCAAGAAAAAAGAACCAAATCAGTCTTAATACTGGAAACCTTGGAGCTTAAAAAATCCCTGCCTAAAAAACGGTGGGGATTTTGATTTGAATTAAAAAACCGGGAACGCGAATGGCGCGTTCCCGGATAGTTAATTGTGGACAACAAGGAGAATCAAAGACCTTACTCCCAAGCTGTCCAGTGTCGTTCCGGTGATCTTGTAGACCGAACTTCCAACGTAGAAAAGTTCGTTTTTTTTCACGGAGAATTCGGCAATAGTGTCTGTGTTGTCGCGGACCAACAAGACGTATTCTGTAACTAGTGTTCCCGTGGACGACAGGTTGGTCACGGTGCCCTTATACATGATGGCCTTGTTTGTCCCCACAAAGAACGAAGTCCATTGCCCCTTGGGGAGCAGGTCTTCGGCCTGGGCTGTCGACACGATTATGACGAATGAAACCAGGGCGATAACTGCGAAAAACACTGTCAACTTTTTCATAAAATCCCCTTTTCTTTAAAGAACAAATAGGTTAAACTGATCACTCTTTCACTCTACAATCTACTATTATACACCAGCGGCAATAAAAAGTCAAACAGTGATGCCATTTTATGGCTTAAATAAGGGAAAATATTTTTTTAAAAAGCTGTTTTAAATAATAAATTTTACCAAATCGGCTTTGTGGTCATCCGGATCTTTTTATTTCTTGAAATAATAGTGAAAGTAAGTTAAAGTTAAGAATATGGAGAAATATAATCCTCAAAAAATTGAAGAAAAATGGGCGAAATTTTGGGAGAAACATCCTGAGCTTTATTCGGCCAAAAACGATCCGAAAAAGTCTAAAAAATATATTTTAGATATGTTTCCATACCCTTCCGGCGACGGCCTTCATGTGGGACACGTGGAAAGCTATACGGCGACTGACATAATGTCGAGATACTTAAGGATGAGCGGGAAAAACGTCCTCCATCCCCAAGGATGGGACGCTTTTGGTCTTCCAGCCGAAAATTATGCCATAAAAACCAAAGTCCATCCGGCCGAAACTACCAAAAAAGCTATCAACAATTTTAAGCGCCAGATGAATTCCATGGGATTTTCCTATGATTGGTCGCGCGAAGTCAATTCTTCCGATCCGAATTATTATAAATGGACCCAATGGTTTTTCCTTCTGCTTTATAAAAATAAACTTGCCTATAAAGCCAAGGCCAAGGTGAATTGGTGCGAGAGTTGCAAGACGGTGCTGGCTAATGAGCAAGTGATAGACGGAAAATGCGAGCGTTGCGGCAATTTAGTTGTCCAAAAAGATCTTGAGCAATGGTTTTTCAAGATTACTGATTTTATTGAGGACAGACCTCACCCCGACCCTCTCCTTAGTAAGGAGAAGGAGGTGACTTCTGGTTTAATAAATGGCTTGGAAAAGGTTGATTGGCCGGAATCGACCAAGGCGGCTCAGAAAAATTGGATCGGAAAAAGCGAAGGAGCCGAAATAGAATTTGGAATTTTGAATTCTGCCCGCCTGCCGGCGAAGCAGGAATTTAGAATTAAGGTATATACTACACGAATTGATACTATTTATGGCTGCACTTATTGTGTTATAGCTCCGGAACACAAAATAATCTCAAATCTCAAATCTCAAATCTCAAATTTTGATGAGATTGAGGAGTATATAAAAAATACCAAAAAGAAATCCGATCTTGATAGGATGGAAAATAAGGATAAGACAGGGGTGGAAGTCAAAGGCATAAAAGTCATAAATCCATTTACCAAAGAAGAATTGCCGCTTTTTGTGGCGGACTACGTTTTGGCGCAATATGGCACAGGAGCGGTAATGGCTGTGCCGGCGCACGACGAGCGGGACTGGGAATTTGCCAAAAAATATAATTTGCCGATTAGGCAATCGATTTCTTCTCAAAAGGAGAGTTTTGAGGGAACAACAAAAACTCTTGAAGTTTTGAAAAAAATATATGAGGCTGCCCGAAAGGAGGATATAAAGTTTTGGGTATTAGGCGGTCTGGCCAATGCTTTTTATGCGGGTATTATTTATAGAAAACATGAAGACCTAGACCTAATCGCTAAAGATGAGGAAAGTCGGGGAAAACTAGTAAGTTTAATGGAGGGGATAGGATTTAAAAAAATTAAGGAAAAGAAGCTATCGGATAATCTTACTAATTTTATCTTTGAAAATGAAGATGGCGTTGAGATAGATATCGGGCCATATTTAAAAGAATTTGGCTTAGCTGATGATGATTTCGAAGAAGATGAGAAAGATTTAAATGGATATAAATCTTTGATTATTAGCAAGAAATTTGTAAAAAGTTTCAAAGAATTTCAATTAAAAAATAGAACCGAGGAAAAAGATAGGTTAGATCTGGAGTATCTAAATGGAAAAGTTTTTGTTGATGACGGAGTTTTAGTTAATTCTGATAAATATTCAGGACTTACTTCCGAAGAAGCCAGGGAGAAAATGGCGGAATGGCTTGTTGAAAATAATTTAGGACATAAAAAGATCAATTACAAGATCCGTGATTGGCTGGTTTCCCGCCAGAGGTATTGGGGCGCGCCGATCCCGGTAATCTATTGCGACAAATGCGGAGAAGTGCCTGTTTCAGAAAAAGATCTGCCTGTTATGCTTCCGACTGACGTGGATTTTAAGCCGACCGGAGAATCGCCGCTAAAATATTCCAAGGAATTTCAAAATGTTAAATGTCCGAAATGCGGCGCAGATGCAAAGAGAGAATCGGACACGATGGACACTTTCGTCTGTTCCTCTTGGTATTATTTCCGTTATGCCGATCCAAAAAATGAAAAAGAATTTGCTTCCAAAGATTTGATCAAGAAATGGCTTCCTGTCGATCTTTATGTCGGAGGAGCAGAGCATACCGTCCTTCATCTCCTTTATTCCAGATTTTTTACGAAAGTTTTGCATAATTTAGGATATATCGGATTTGATGAGCCGTTTTTGAAACTCAGACACCAGGGAATAATTCTTTCAGAAGACGGGAGAAAGATGAGTAAATCTTTGGGAAACGTGGTTAACCCTGACGACGAGGTGAAAAAATTCGGCGCTGATGCGCTCAGACTTTTTGAAATGTTTATGGGACCGCTGGAAGATATGAAACCTTGGCAGACCAATGGACTTGTCGGAACTTATCGGTTTTTAGAAAAAGCTTGGAAACTTAAAACAAGTCATTTTGGTGGAGGAATACTTGAGGCAGAAAATAATGATAAAGAAGCTGATATTATAATCAATAAAACAATCAAAAAAGTTACCGAAGATATTGAGTCATTAAAATTTAACACTGCAATCAGCGAATTAATGATTGCTTTAAACAGAATACAAAATTTAATATTACGAAATACTTTAAGTGATGAGGTAAAAAATAATTTTAGAGAAAAATATCTCATCATTCTTTCCCCATTTGCCCCATTCATCGCTGAAGAAATCTGGGAGAAACTTGGACACAAAGAGAGCATATTCAAGGAAGCATGGCCGAAATATGATGAAAAATTAATTCAAGACGAAGAAATAGATTTAGTCATTCAAATTAACGGCAAAGTCCGGGATAAAATAAAAGTAAGTGCTAATCTGGATGAAGAAGAAGCCAAAAAGATGGCGCTTGAAAGTGAAAAAGTAAAAAATCATATAGAGGGCAAAAAAATAAAGAAGGTCATATTCGTTAGGGGGAAGCTGGTAAGTATCGTAATCTAAGAATTTATAATTGTGAATTGAGAATGTAGAATTTGGAAAGATTTTTATGGTGTTAATTCCCAAATTTAATATTCCTATTCAAAATTCTAAATTCTAAATTCCTAATTCAAATTTATGCAAGCAGTAATCTTGGCGGCTGGCAGGGGGAAAAGGATGAAAGGTTTAACCAGAAACCTTCCGAAGCCGATGCTCAAAGTGAAAGGAAAACCTATCTTGGAGCATAAAATAAATGCCCTGCCCAAAAAGATAAAGGAGGTCATTATTATTGTCGGGCATTGCGGGGAACATATTCTTTCCCATTTTAAGAGATATTTTGCCGGAAGAAAAATAATTTATGTTTATCAGAATAAATTTAACGGCACCGGAGGAGCTTTGCATCTGGCTAAAAGTATTTTAAAAGACAAATTTTTGGTAATGATGGGTGATGATTTTTACCATAAGAAAGATTTAGCTGAACTTATCAATCACGATCTGGCTATCTTGGGCTTCGAAGTAGACGATCCTTCTCAATTTGGAGTGATAAAAACCACCAAAAGGGGCTATATGACAGAAGTCATTGAGAAACCTAAAAGATCAAGAAATAAATTAGCCAATACTGGCGTTTATGTTATGGATAAAAGATTTTTTAATTACGAATTGGTCTCGGTTGGCAACGGAGAATTCGGCCTTCCTCAAACTTTTGCCAAAATGGCTTATGATCACAAAATAAAAGTAGCCAAGGCTCGAGCTTGGCATTCCATTGGAAACCCCCAAGACCTTAAGAAGGCGGAAGAAGTGCTCCATCTATTCCTGTAATCATTAGAAGAAAAGCGTGAAAACAAAAAACGTCGTTACAATTGGCGGAGGAACCGGCAGTTTTATGCTTCTCTCAGGACTTAAAAAATATCCGATAAACATTGCGGCTATTGTTTCCATGGCGGATGATGGCGGTTCAACCGGAGTTCTTCGGGATGAGCTGGGTGTATTGCCGCCGGGAGATGTCAGGCAGTGTCTGGTGGCCTTGAGCGAATCATCAGGGGCGCTTCGGGAGCTTATGAGCTATCGTTTTGACGGAGGAGGGCTGAAAGGGCACAGTTTTGGAAATCTTTTGCTTTCAGCTTTGGAAAAAATTAACGGAGATTTTGCAAAAGGCGTGGAAGAAGCGGCAAAAATATTGAATGTTAAGGGAGATGTAATTCCGGTAACGGAGGAAAGCACCAATCTTTATATGAAGCTCAAAAATGGCAAAGTTCTCAAAGGAGAGGAACAGATCAATCATAATTTTGAAATTGAAAGAGCGGGAATAAGCCGGAACTATCTTTATCCCAAAGCCAAAGCCAACCCCAAGGCCATAAAAAAAATTAAAGAGGCCGATCTTATAATTATCGGGCCGGGCAATCATTATTGCAGTATTATTCCTAATTTTTTAGTCAGTGGAATTCCCGAGGCCATCAGAAAATCAAAGGCAAAAGTGGTTTTTAATTGTAATTTAGTTAATAAAAAAGGCCATACGGAAAAATTTAGCCTGAATAATTATGTTGATTCGATAGGTAAATATATCGGAAAAGACAGAATTGATTTCATCACTTTTAACAGTAAAAAACCTAGCGAAAGCCTGATTAAAAAATATGAAAGCAAAAAGGAGCTATTGATTAAGTTTGATCCCGATGAAAGTAAAAAGGGGAGATTCAAAGTAATTCAGGCGGATATTTTGAGCAATATCAAGCCGCAATATAGCAAAAACGACGTTCTGGCGGCTCATCGGGCTTTTATCCGCCATGATAGCACAAAACTGGCGCGGATTTTGATGATGATTATGGAATTGGGAGAGCATGAAAATATAATAAAACAGATAATTTAAATATTTTGATCCGGTGTCAGTTCCAATAAAACCCCTTGAACATTATAAAAATAGATATGAAAATTTTTTTAGATTTTGATGATGTGTTGTTTGACACCTATCGGTTCAAGCAAAAGCTTTGGGCTATTTTTATGTCCTGCGGGTTTAGCCGTAAGGAAACAGAGAAAGCGGCAGAAGACATTTCCTCAGAGTGCTTCAAGGAAAAGGGAAAAATTTATTCTCCCCTTGGCCATATTCGCAATCTGAAAAAGATAAGGAATTTTGACGATCGAAATTTGAAAAAAGAAATTGATGGTTTTTTAGCCAAACTTAGCGGGTTTGTTTTTGCCGATTGTCGGAAATTTCTAGAAAGTTTCCCTAAAAATGACCTGTATCTCATTAGCTATGGTCACGGAAATTTTCAAAGGAAAAAAATAAGAGGATCCGGTCTTTTCAAATATTTTAAAAAGATAATCATAATAGACGGGAATAAAGTGAGAAAGGTTGCAGAAACAGCAAAAAAGGAAGGATTTTTGGGGCAGAAGAAAATCATACTAATTGATGACAGACCGGAAAATTTGAAAAAGCCGAGAGAAATAAAAAAACAGGTGATAACACTTTGGCTTCGCCGCCCGGAAGGCAGATATTCCAATTCTTCTTGCTTTTACAGAGGCTGGGAAGCGAGAAATTTGAAAGAAGCGTTGGAAATAATAAAAAGAGAAAAAATGAAATAAATTTATGTGTGGAATCATTGCTTATGTCGGAAAACAAAATTCAGCGCCAATCCTTCTGGAAGGATTGAAAAAATTAGAATACCGCGGTTATGACAGCGCCGGTATTTCCGTTTGTAATAGAGAAAATATAATAACCGTAAAATCAGCTGGCAAAGTAGAGGAACTGGAAAATAAATTGGGAAAAAGAAAAATTTCAGGGACTATTGGTATTGCTCATACTCGCTGGGCAACTCATGGAAAACCGAATGATATTAATTCCCACCCCCATGCTGATTGCCAGGAGAATATACATTTGGTGCACAACGGCATCATTGAAAATTATCAGGAATTAAAAAAATTCCTTCAAAAAAAGAAACATAAATTCAAATCGGAAACTGACAGCGAGGTTTTGGCTCACTTAATCGAAGAATTTGGAAAAAATTTAGGATTTAAGGACGCTGTCTTGGAAGCTTTGAAAATGATAAGGGGGACATACGGATTAGCCATAATCAGCAAAAAAGAACAGGGAAAAATGCTGGTGGCCAGAAACGGCAGTCCGTTAGTCATCGGCGTTGGTGACGGGGAATGCGTCATCGCTTCTGATGTCAGCGCTTTGATTTGCCATACGGACAAGGTTATTTATCTGGAAGACGGAGAAGTGGCGGAAATTGACAAGGACGGCTACTCCATAACCAATATTAAAAATAAAAAAGTAAACAAGGAGATATCAAAACTTACTTGGAATATTGAAAAATCACAAAAAGGAGGATTTCCTCATTTTATGCTGAAAGAAATATTCGAACAACCGGAAGCGATAAGAAATTGCCTTCGAGGAAGGATAGATAAATTTTTAAAAGATGAAAATTTTCCGGTTTTGGGCGGACTGAAACCAGTGGAAAAAAAATTGAGGAAGATAAATAAAATTATAATTGTAGCTTGTGGCACTTCCTATTATTCAGGATTAGTCGGAAAATATATGTTTGAAGAATACGCCGGCATTTCAACAGAGGTGGAATATGCTTCCGAATTCAGGTATAGAAAGTCCGTCCTGTGCGGTCGGACAGCCGTCATTGCTATCTCTCAGTCAGGCGAAACAGCAGATACGCTGGCGGCCATAAGGGAAGCGAAAAGCAGAGGAGCTTTGACGTTGGGCATTGTCAACGTTGTCGGCTCTTCCATTTCCCGGGAAACTGACGGAGGCAGTTATACTCTTTCCGGTCCGGAAATAGGAGTGGCTTCTACCAAAGCCTTCACTTCGCAAATAACAGTGCTGGCTCTTTGGACAATGATGTTCGGAAGGCAGAGAAAGATGACTTTTTCTGCGACTGAAAAAATAGCCAAAGAGCTCAAAAAAATTCCGGAAATGGTGGAAAAAATTGTCAAAAATAACAAGGATATTAAAAAAATTGCCAAAAAATATATGACAGCGGAAAATTTTCTGTATATGGGCAGGAAATACAATTATCCTATCGCCATGGAGGGAGCGCTAAAAATCAAAGAAATTTCTTATATTCATGCCGAAGGATATCCTAGCGGAGAAATGAAGCACGGGCCAATCGCCCTGATCGATGAAGATTTCCCCAGTATTTTTATCTGTCCCAAGGATAGCGTCTATGAGAAAAACATTTCCGGAATACAGGAAATAAAAGCGCGGGGCGGAAAAATTATCGCTGTTGCCACGGAGGGAGATAAAAATATGAAAAAAATAGCCGACGATGTTATTTATATTCCCAAAACCCTGGAAATGTTAACTCCGATGCTGGCAGTGGTTCCTCTTCAGATGTTTGCTTATTATTTCGGAGTGCTGAAAGGTTTTAACGTAGATCAGCCAAGGAATCTTGCCAAATCTGTTACGGTAGAGTAAAGTTAAAATATGTTTTGTCAAAATAATTTAATATTAAAAAATGAAATTTACTAAAAAACAAATAGCCGTTTCTTCAATTATTGTCTTTGTCATTGCTCTAATACTGGGACTAAGATCTTTGACTCCTGAGGACGAGTGGGTGTGCGAGAAAGGACAGTGGGTGGCTCACGGAAAACCGGAAGCGCCAAAACCTGCCTTTTCTTGTGTTCAAAAATCCGCCCAGTTACCCAGCGATACTTATTGCAAAAGTGACAAGGATTGTCTTTGCGGCGTTCATAAGAGCAAGAGCATCTGTTTTACGGGAAATAAATCTTTCGTAGCGGAATCCGTCCAATGCAAAGATTTTTGTTCTGACGGCGATGATATTAAAAGTGTTAAGTGTGTGAAAAATAAATGCAAAAAAGCTAAATAGACATGGACGTTTCTTTGTTGGCCAAATTATTGGAAGACAATAATCAGCCGAAATTTCGCCTGGAACAAGTTAAAAAAGCCATCTTTCAGGATGGCGTTTTTAGTTTTGAAAATATTACCACCATATCCAAAGAGCTAAGAGAAAAATTAAAAGAAAATCTAGATATTTTATCTTTTTTTCCGGATAAAACATTAGTTTCCAAGGATAAGCGATCGATAAAGGCGCTACTCAAACTTAAGGACGGCAATTTGATCGAAACAGTTTTTATTTCTCCAAAACCAAATATTTGGTCGGCGTGCATTTCCAGCCAAGTCGGCTGTCCTTTGGGATGCGGATTTTGCGCAACGGGAAAAGGCGGTTTCAAGAGAAATCTGACTGCCGAAGAAATCACTGATCAGATTTTATATTGGAAACAGTATATGAAAAAGAAAGGATTAGCCGGAGTTTTTTCCAATATAGTTTATATGGGCATGGGCGAGCCTTTTTTAAATTGGGAAGAAGTTTCAAAGAGCTTAAGAAATTTGACTGATCCTGATTTGTTCGGTTTTAGCTCCAGAAGCATTTCTGTTTCGACTGCCGGCATTCCGGAAGGCATAGAAAAACTAGCGATGAAATTTCCTCAAATAAATCTGGCTGTTTCCCTTCATTTTTCTGCTGACGAAAAAAGGGATAAATTTATGCCTATAAACAAAAAACACAACTTGGAAAAATTGAAAAATTCACTGCGAAGTTATTTTACGCATTGCAACAGAAAAGTTTTTTTGGAGTATATTCTTCTTGAAAACGTAAACGACAGCTTGGAGGATGCTCAGGATCTGATAAAATATTTAAAATCGATTGGTAATTTTCATCTTCTTCATGTTAATTTGATTCGTTATAATTCCACTTCGGACAAATTAAAACCGTCTTCAAGCAGTGTGGCCAGAGAATTTAAGAATTATTTATTGCGAAACGGAGTAAATGTTACTATAAGAAAAAGCCTTGGAGAGGATATCCAAGGCGCTTGCGGGCAATTGGCCGGAAGGTAATTATTAAATACTTTTTGCCATATAAGTATCTTTTAGTCGATAACCTATTTTTTTGTAATAATCCCTGACGCCCACGCCTGAAATTACTACAATCTTTTTCATATGAAATTCTCGGGCGGCAATTTTTTCCGCTTCGGCAATAAGCTTTTTGCCCAAGCCGATATGCTGGGGCGAAAGCTTATCTTTCTTGTCCACCTCGGTCATTTTACCATAAGTGTGGACTTCGCGGATTAGAGCGGCGTTTCTAAGGGCAGGAATAAAATGTTTGGCATTATCCGTTATCCTGAGTCTCAGTATGGCAAAAAGTTTTTTTCTGTCCGGAGAGGTGTATTCCAGAAAAATTTCCTTGCCTTCCGATGCGTCATAATTAATTCTGTTTAAGATTATTTTTTCAGCTGTTTTATATTCAGCGCGGACTTCCCGACAGCGAATGCAGGGGCATTTTGACCGGGAGGATATTATTTGGCGCAAATTGGAGACAATCGGTCCAGAAACAATGGAAGTGGCTGGAACATCACGAATAAGGCGGGATATGCGGACATAAGGCGGAATTACCTCATTTTTTATTTTTACGATAAGCTTTTCAAATTTTTTGTCATTTAGCGCCTTATATTTTCCGCCCTTCCAAATTTTATAAAGCCCGCTGTCTTTTATGACCACCGTCGGATAAATTTTGAGCATATCCGGCTGAAAACGAGAATCAGAAAAAAGCGTTTTGAACATTTCATAATCTTTTTTGACATTCGATCCGGGAAGTCCCGGCATAATATGATAGTTTATTTTAAATCCGGCATCTTTCAGGAGTTTCGTGGCTTCGATTGTTTTTTTGACATCATGGCCGCGTTTGTTAATTTTTAAAACCGAGTTAAAAATGCTTTGCACTCCCAGTTCCACTCGGGTGCAACCCAATTGTCTGAAGTTGATTATTTCTTTTTCATCAATATAGTCCGGCCTGGTTTCAAGAGTCAGGCCGATTATCCTGTGCTTCGCTTTTTCATTGCGTTTCTGTTCAAGAAATAATGACTTTTTATTGCAAGTCTGCCAAAGCCGCTTCGCTCCCAAGCGCGAGCTTGCGTAGCGATGCGGGCGGGGATAATCATTACAAGCCCGAAAACATTCCGTGATAAACCATTTCTGATAATTTTTGGGCAAGCAAGAAAAAGTCCCGCCCATTACAATAAGTTCGATTTTGTCTGTTTTATGTCCGTTTAATGCCAGAGATCGAAGGCGATTTTGTACCTGGGAATAGGGATTAAATCGGGCGTCAATAGCTCTCATGACGGCTGGCTCGTTGGAGAGATAACTCTTGGGCATATCAGGCTCTGTCGGGCAATATAAACATTTTCCCGGACAAGGATAGGATTTGGTCAGAACTGCCACCACCGCCACTCCGGATTGGGTCCGTATGGATTTAGTGGCTAGAATTTTTTCAAAAAAACCGTTTCGTTTTATCTTTTTGTCTTTTACCAGCTTTTCATATCTCTCTCGAAGGTCGGCGTTGGAAGGCAAGGGCAATTTTAATTTCTTGGAAATTTTCTTTTTAAGCTGCAAAAAATCATCCCTGTTTCTGGATTTGGCTTTTATTGCTAATTTAAGAAATTTGTCGTAAGCTAAATTCATTCTTTCGTGTTAATCTTTTGTTATGGATAACAGTCAAATAAATAAAACACTTGAAAGCTTGGAGGCTGGCTATAATCGGATAGCGATGAAATTTTCCGATACCCGGAAATTTTTTTGGCGCGATTTGGAATTTATAGCTGATTATGTGGATAGCGGCGATAAGGTGTTGGATTTTGGCTGTGGAAACGGCCGATTATTGAAAATCATTAAAAACAAGACGAGATAGATTACAGGGGAGTGGACATTTCCAAAAAGCTCATTGATCTTGCCAGATTGCAATATCCCGAAATCCAAGAAAATTTTTCCCATGTTTCCAGTCAAGACAGTCTACCATTTCCTGATAATTTTTTCAATAAAGTCATATCTGTTGCCGTTTTTCATCATTTTCCGGTTGTTTATGCCCGAGAAAGAGCCGGAGAAATTTTTCGCGTTACCAAGCCCGGGGGAACGATCATAATTACCGCTTGGAACTTGTGGCAGCCGAAATTTAGAAAATATCTGTGGGATAAAAAAATTTTTTGGAAAAAATTATGGAAAAAAAAGGAGTGTGGGGGAATGGGTTTTAAAGATATTTTGATTCCTTTTAAAGACAATGATGGGGCGGTTTTTAACCGTTATCACCGGGCTTATACTAAGAGAGAACTGGTCAAAATTTTTTCCCAAGCCGGCTTTTTGGTGACCGAATGTTATTTGGCCAATAAGAAGAATATAGTTTTGGTGGGAGTGAAAAAATAGCGCGTTTTTCAACTAAATGCCAATTGCTAAATCGGCTGGTATTGGTATAATTAAAGTAGCGAAAAATAATATAGAAGATAAAAAGTTTATAAAAATAAAACTGATTTTTCAATGAACAAACCGCTTGTAGAAATAAAAAACCTGAAAGTTATTTATAACAAAGGAAAGTCCAATGAAGTCAGGGCGCTTGACGGAGTAAATCTTAAGATTTATCCGCAAGAATATGTGATTTTCTACGGACCTTCTGGCTGTGGAAAATCCACGTTGCTTTATGCCATTTCCGGCCTTCAGGCTCCCACTCAAGGGGAAACTTATTTTCGCGGAAAGGATATTTCCAAAATGACAAAAGAAGAAATGGTGGGATTGCACCAAAAAGGAACCGGAATGGTCTTTCAGGCTTTTTATCTGATTCCTTCTTTGAATGTTTTGGATAATGTCTGCTTGCCAAAGGTTTTTAGAGGCGAATCCCTGGGTAGAAGAAAAGAAGAAGGGATAAAACTGCTCCATCGTTTTTCCATCGTGGAGCAGGCTAATAAATTTCCCAGTCAATTATCTGGCGGTCAAAAACAAAGAGTGTCCATTTCCCGAGCCTTGGTTAATAATCCGGAATTAATATTAGCGGATGAACCGGTGGGAAATTTGGACAGCGAATCGGCGGAAAATGTGCTGCAAATTTTAAAGGAGCTCAACGAGATTGATAAAAAAACCGTTATCTTGGTAACTCACAATGCTGAACATCTGCATTTTGCCGACAGGGTAATCTATATGAAGGACGGGCGGATAATCAAAGAAGAAGTGAACAAGGAAAAGCGGCCGTTGGAAGCGGGCAAGGAAGATATTGATATAAAGCTGGACGAACTTTCCGATGAAATGAAAATTTTGATGAGAGCGTTTAAGAATCTTTCCATTACTCAGGTGGGAGCTCTTTTGGTGCCATATAAAGCCAATCAGTTGATGGCTCACTTGATATCGGAACTTACCGAAGAGCAAGTAAACTCTGCCAATGCCTTTTTAAAAGAACTTCTTTTTTACAATATCAATTTGGATGATTTCAGAAAAAGCTTGGATCTATCTTATAACAAAGGAGGGGCCGGCTGGAATAAGAAGAGAGCAGAGTCTTTCTCCAGAAGGGCCGGTGAAATTATAAAACATTCGGAGATTATCAAAAAAGAGGAATCAAAAACAGCGGCAATTTCATTGTCGGAATATTTTGCAAATCTTTTTAGCCTTCATCTTGACGGTGAAATAAAATTGCGTCTCGAGTCTTTTGTCAAACAAAGAATTGAAAACAAAATTGACCGGTTTGAATTTCAAAAGAAACTCGATTCTTCAAAGATTTTGGGTGGAGTCGGATTAAACAGGCTGAAGGCGGAAAAAATATCCCGGGAAATGGAGATTATTATGCTTATTAAATTCTCTAACTAGCCATAAAATTTTTAAAATAGCATGAAATTTTACGACCTATTCGTATTATCGACCAGAATGTTTAAGGCGAGAACTTCTCGAACTCTCTTGACTATTTTGGGTATGAGCGTGGGAATCGGGGCCATACTTTTTCTTGTTTCCATGGGATACGGCTTACAAAGAACAATTTTAGAGAAAATTACCACCGAAGATTCTCTTCTGACTGTCGATGTTTCAAAACAGAAAGAATCGGCCTCGGTTTTGGATCGGGAAACTCTGGAAAAAATAAAAAATATTGACGGAGTATCGGAGATAAGCCCTACTTTTCGGCTGACTTCCCAGGGAAGATTAGAAGAACTCAAGGCGGACTTGGAAGTAATTGCCGCCGATGCCGCCTTTTTTAGACTAAGCGGAATGAGGTTGGAAAAGGGGGAAAATTTATCCAATGACAAAAAGGAAGGAATAGTTATTTCTTCGGCCATATCCAAAATTTTCAGCAAAGAAGCTAAGGATATGATAGGGAAAGAGATGACTTTCACCTTCATAGTTCCCGAGAACGGTGCCGGTCAAATTGGTGGAGAAAATCAGGCTAATGAAGGAAGGAAAGTGGAATCGGACACTAAATATAAAATAGTAGGGACAGTTGAAAGTGAAGAAAATATAATTTATGTTAACTATGCATCTTTGGGTAATTTGGGACTTTCTTATTTTGATCAAGTAAAAGTAAAATGCAAATCGGATAAAAAAATGGCCGAAATCAAGGGCGATATTTCTTCGCGAGGCTTTACGGTTTCTTCCATTTCTGAAACCGTTGATCAGGCCAACAAGGTTTTTGGAGTGATAAAATTAGTGTTGATGCTGTTTGGAATAATTGCATTGGTGGTCAGTGCTATCGGAATGTTCAACACTATGACTATTACTCTTTTGGAAAGAACGGAAGAAATTGGCATTATGAAATCAATTGGTGCTTCCGATATGACCATATCCCTGATATTCATAATGGAGTCAACGATTATGGGATTTTTAGGAGGAGTGGTAGGAATTGTTATCGGTTGGTTGGAGGGAGAATTATTTAACACAGCAGTTAATTTTATTGCTACTCGTTTTGGCGGCGAGAAAGTGGATTTATTTTATAGCCCCTTGTGGTTTATTTTGGCAACTATCATATTTGCGGCTGTAGTTGGTTTTATAACGGGTGTTATTCCGGCCAAGCGGGCCAGTAAAATAGATCCTCTGGATGCGCTGAGATATAAGTAAAAATTATTTTTGCTAACTAAAAAACAAAGCCAATGGGCTTTGTTTTTTTGTGCCGCGAGAGAGGGTCGAACTCTCATGGTGTTGCCACCGCGGGATTTTGAGTCCCGTGCGTCTGCCAATTCCGCCATCGCGGCTTTTCTTTGTTCTTATAATTATAGTATAATATATTTATTCCCTAATATTAAATACTTTTAAGGGACTAGTCTATTATGGCGAAAATTATTTCTCTCGTCAACCAGAAGGGGGGGGTTGGTAAGACTACCTCTGCTATAAACCTGGCTTCTTATCTGGCTTCAGCCGGTAAGTTTGTGTTGCTTGTTGATCTTGATCCTCAGGGAAATGCGTCATCCGGTTTGGGGATTGATGTTAGAAATGTGGAAAAAAGCTTATATCATTCGATGATAATAGGGGAACATCCAAAAAATGTCATTCTTCGAGCCGAAGCTTTTGGACATGATCTTGTTCCGGCCTCTCAAGATTTGGCGGGTGCCGGCATAGAACTGGTGCATATGGATAATCGGGAATTTCGCCTCTATAATGTTTTAAGAGAAATCAGGACTAACTATGATTATATAATTATTGATTCTCCGCCCAGTCTTGGACTTCTGACTATTAACGGGCTGGTGGCGTCGGATGAAGTGATTATCCCTGTGCAAACAGAATATTTTGCTCTGGAAGGATTGAGCCAGCTTCTAAATACTATAAATTTAGTGCGGGAAAATTTACAACCGGAACTCAAAATAATGGGAGCGCTTCTCACTATGTATGATAAAAGAAATAGATTGGCAAGGCAGGTGGTAAAAGAAATAAGAGATCATTTTCCGGGTCATGTTTTTGATTCTATTGTTCCGAGGTCAGTAAGACTGGCAGAAGCTCCGGGATTTGGAAAATCAATTCTTTCTTTTGATTCTTTTTCCAAGGGAGCCAGATCGTATAAGAATTTAGCCAGAGAGATAATTGAACTGGATAAAAAAAATAATCAAAAGGGATTTAGCGTATAATCTACAAATCTATAATCCCATAAGTTTACAAATTGATTGCCTGGTGGCAGGCGAGCAACTGATTTGTGGATTCGTGGGATAAAATAAAAATGGCGCAGAACTATGGTTTAGGGAGGGGTCTGGCTTCTCTCATTCCGCAAAAAAATAAAAAAATAGACAAACCCGACGAAGACTTTAATTATTTCGGGACGACAGCTTCTAAAAATGCTGGTCCTTTTAATGATAAAATTCAAAATCAAGATGGAAATGTATCTTCGGGCGGCAGTTTTTCAGTTAATATTTCCCAAATTATTCCCAATCCGCATCAGCCGAGAATAAAGTTTGACGAGGAAAAACTTCAGGAACTGGCCGCTTCAGTAAAGGAACACGGGATAATTCAGCCGATCACTGTCAGCAAATCCGGTAATCAATACGAAATTATTGCCGGTGAGCGCCGTTTTCAGGCGGCTAAGATTGCCGGCTTAAAAGAGGTGCCAGTAATCGTTAGGGAAGTGACGGAACAGCAAAAATTAGAGTTGGCTGTCATTGAAAATATTCAGCGCCATGATCTTAATCCGGTAGAGGAAGCCAAATCTTATAAAAAACTGATGGAAGAATTTGATATGAGCCAGGAAGAGATTGCCGTAAAATTGAGCAAAAATAGAAGCTCGGTGGCTAATAAATTACGACTGCTGAATCTGCCGGTAGAAATTCAACGCAGTTTAATCGAAGGAAAAATTACTGAAGGTCATGCCAAGGCAATTCTGGCCATAGAAAATCCGGAAAAACAAAGAGCTCTCTATGAAATGATTCTAAAAAACAATTGGACCGTCAGGCAAGCGGAAAACAAAACCAAAGAAGTGTCGGTAAGAACTCATAAAAGAAATGTTGCAGTTGATCCGGAAATAAAACAAAAAGAAGAAGAAATTTCCCAAAAATTGGGGACTAAAGCAAAAATAAGCCGCTCGGGCGGCGGAGGAAGAATTGTTATTGATTATTATTCCAAAGAAGAACTGGACAATATTATTTCCAAAATTCTATAACATTCCATCTTTTTTCATAAACTTTCGGATGTGGGATTTAGCTTCAGAAGTCCGGACGAACCTCAGCCAGTCGCGGCTGGGGTTTTTATGTTCCTTGGAAGTGGCGATTTCTACCACGTCCCCGTTATGAATTTTATAATCCAACGGGACAATCCTGCCATTAACCTTGGCGCCCATAGCGCGATTACCTATTTCACTGTGCACTTTATAGGCAAAATCAACAGGAGTGGATTCTTCTGGCAGATCGATAATATCGCCTAAAGGAGTGAAGGCGAAGATATGATTTTTGAAAAAATCAATTTTTAAGCTCTCGATAAATTCCTGATTATCTTTTCCCAATTCATTTTGCCATTCCCGGAGTTGCCTTATCCAGTTTACTTCTTTTTCCGGGACTTTTTGAGCCGTGCTGGAACGGAAAAAATAATCCCGCAGTCTTTTCTTTTTTTCGGAATATATCCAATGGGCGGCAATTCCGAATTCTGCCTCATCGTCCATTTTTTTGGTTCTGATCTGCACTTCCAGAAATTTTCCTTCCGGACCGAAAATGGTAGTGTGGATAGATTGATACCCGTTGGGCTTGGGCAGGGAAATATAATCTTTTATCCTGCCGACAAGCGGATGGAATCTTTTGTGCACAATGCCCAAGGTTTCATAACAGTTAACCACTTCCGGCACTATTATCCTTATGCCGGTCAGGTCGTAAATTTTATTTATATCCATGTCGTGGCGTTTGAGCTTCTGAAAGAGGCTGTGTAAATGTTTTGTCCGGCCAAAAATTTTTATCACTTCAATTTTTTCTTTGGCTAACTCTCTCCTGAGTTCGTTAACCACCTTGTCGACATATTTTCTTCGCTGTTCGTATTGTTCCTTGGCTAATTTTGTCACATATTCGAAATTTTCCGGATCAAGGTGCTTAAAAGCCAGATCTTCAAGTCTCACCTTAAATTCTCCGATTCCCAGCCTATTGGCCAGAGGCGCGAATACTTCCATTGTTTCAACGGCAATTCTTTGCTGTTTTTCCGGAGGAAGAGCGTCCAGAGTTTCCATATTGTGAAGCCTATCGGCCAGTTTTATGATAACCACCCGCACGTCGGCGGCCATAGCTAAAAACATTTTTCTTAAATTTTCCAAAAATATCTCCTCTTTTGTTCCCCTTAATCTTATTTTTCCTAATTTCGTTACGCCATCGATAAGAGCGGAAATTTCTTTTCCAAATTCTTTTTCTATTTCCTCAATGGTTATCTGGGTGTCTTCGGGGACATCGTGAAGAAGGCCGGCAGAAATGGTTTTTGATCCCATTCCGATTTTAGCCAGATTAAGAGCGGTGTGCATGGGATGCTGGATGTAATCTTCGCCCGATTTTCTTTTTTGTCCCTGATGGGCTTTTTCCGCTAAATCATAAGCTTTTTTGATGAGCGTTTCTCTTCTGGAATCAGGATAAAAACGGGTATTTTTTATTACATCTTCAATTGTTATCAAGGGATAGGACATAGAATTTTAGTTCACTTCTTCATATTTACACTCCTTATTAGAACATTTTATTTTTCCTTTTGTGTCGTATATCAAAAGGCTTTGGCATACCGGGCAAATTTTTCCATTAGGCTTGTTCCAAAGGGCAAAGTCGCATTTAGGATAGGTGTTGCATCCGTAAAAGGATCGCCCCCGTTTGGATTTTCTCTCTACAATTTCTCCTTCTTTGCATTTGGGACAGGTTATGCCGGTCTTGTTTTCTATCCTTTTGATGTTTTTGCAATCCGGATATTTGGAGCAACCCAAAAACGGTCCAAATCTTCCATGTTTTACTGCCATGGGAGAGCCGCAAAGTTCGCAAATTTCTCCAGCATTTTCATCGTCTAATTTTTTTTCATCGGCCGTTTTTTCCGTGTAACGGCAATTGGGGAAATTGGAGCAAGCGATAAATTTTCCAAATCGGCCGAATTTAACAATCAAATCTCCGCCACATTCAGGACATTGGCGGTCTAATTTTTCCTGGTAATCCTCCTTTTTAACAGTTTTAACCTTGCTTTCAATATTTTTATGAAAAGGTTTGTAAAATTCCCGAATTATAGGCACCCAATTCTCTTTTCCTTCGGCAATTTTGTCAAAATTTTCTTCCATATTGGCAGTAAATCCCGTATCAACGATAGTGGGGAAGTGTTCTACCAGTATATCATTAACGAGCAGTCCTATTTCCAGAGGAAACAAGCGTTTCTCTTCATTTTTATCCACATATTTTCTTTCAATAATAGTAGAAATAGTCGGAGCATAAGTTGATGGGCGGCCGATGCCATTTTCTTCCAAGACTTTTACCAAACTTGCTTCGCTGTAACGCGGCGGCGGAGTAGTGGATTTTTCTTGGGTATCGATGGAAGCAATTTCCAATTCGTCTTTTGTTTTCAGCTCCGGAAGAAGATGTTCGCCGTTTGTTTTTCTTGAAGAAAAAGCTCTTAGATAGCCATCAAATTTGATGGTTGAACCATTGGCATGCAGCAGATATTCATTTTTGGATTCTTTATTTTTGGCGGAAACTTCCACTTTCACAGAATCAAAAATGGCCGGAGACATTTGGGAAGCAATCATTCTTTCCCAGATAAGCTTGTATAATTTATACTGATCCGATTCCAAGGAATCTTTTAATTCTTCCGGATGTTTTTCGGGATAAGCCGGTCGGATAGCTTCATGGGCCTCCTGGGCGCCTTTGGATTTATTTTTAAAAAATCTTGGATTTTTCAGGGAATATTTCTGGCCGAATTTTTCATCAATAACTTTTTTGGCTTGAAGCATCGATTCCAGGGAAAGATTGACACTATCCGTTCGCATATAAGTGATGAAACCCTGTTCGTAAAGTTTTTGGGCGGCGATCATGGTTTTTTTGGCGGAGTAACCCAAAGTGTTGATTGATGCCTGTTGAAGAGTGGATGTGGTGAAAGGAGCCGATGGTTGGCGAATAATCTCTTTTTTTATAACATCTTTCACATGCAAAACAGACTTTTTTAAATCCTCTGCTGTTTCCCGGGCGGATTTTTCATTATTGAAAATAGTTTCTTTGATTTTGTAATCTCCGGCAAAAAGCTTGAGTGTTTCCGTTTTTTCAATTTTCTTTCCGTTTTTTTCTATCAATTCTCCTTGAAACTTTTGGTCATCAGCGCCGCCTTTCTTTTTTAACTCCAGCGGAACAGTCCAGAATTTTTTTGATTGAAATTTTTCAATTTCCCGTTCGCGTTCCGCAATCAGACGAAGGGCAACCGATTGCACTCTGCCGGCACTCAATCCTCTTCTGACTTTTTTCCATAAAAATGGCGACAGCTCATAGCCGACAAGTCGATCAAGCACCCGTCGGGCTTGCTGGGCATCCACTAAATCAAGATCGATTTCACGGGGATTTTCTATGGCCTTATCAATGGCTTTTTTGGTAATTTCATGAAAAACTATCCTTTTCGGAGAACTTTTTTTAAGATTCAGGGCGGAAACCAGATGCCAAGAAATGGCCTCTCCTTCGCGGTCTTCGTCGGTAGCCAGGATAACTTCATCTGCCTTTTGGGCTATTTTTTTCAATTCAGAAACCCGAGTTCTGGCGGCACCGGGAATTATATATTTTGGCTCGAAGTCTTTTTCTATATCAATACCCATTTCTTTTTTGGGCAAATCCCTGACATGGCCGTAGGAAGATTTTACAACATAATTTTTTCCCAAAAATTTGGAAATTGTTTTAGCCTTAGTGGGAGACTCGACAATTACTAGTTTCATAATTTTTCGTTCGATGATGTTATAAATTAGATGATTATATAATTCTGGCCGCCGATATTTTTTGTCCAACCCTTGATTTCCATAATGGACAAAGTGGAACTGACTGTAGCAACTTCCAGTCTAGAGAGTTTTGAAATTATGTCAATGTGAAGCGGATCGGAAGATAAAATTTTTAAAATTATTTCTTCTTCTTTGGAAGAGGGAATCTTAGCTATTAATTTAGCTCCTGCTTCGTTTTCATTTAAATCCAATTCTTCCAGGATGTCTTTTATTGAAGTCACCACTCTGGCCCCGCTTTTTATTAAATTATTAGTGCCGATGGACTGAGAAGAAAAAATCGATCCCGGAACTGAAAAAATTTCTCTGTTGTAATCCAAGGCCATTTTGGCGGTGATAAGGGCTCCGCTGTTTTCGGAAGCTTCGATGACCAGTGTTCCAAGCGAAAGTCCGGCGATAATCCTATTTCTAGCGGGAAAAGTAAGCGGACCGGCCGAAGTTTTTATCGGATATTCGCTTAAAAGAAGGCCTTGTTGGGATATTTCTCTGGAAAGATTGAAATTGTTTCTGGGGTAGATGCTGTTATCATCCAAGCTATTGCCGAGAACAGCAATGGTTTTTCCCTTTTCCTCAAGAGCTCCCCGATGAGCAAAAGTGTCTATCCCTATGGCCATTCCGCTAACTACGGTTATATTGGCCTTAGCCAGCTCTCCGGCAAAAGAACGGGCAATTTGTGCTCCGTAGCTGGTATATTTTCTGGAGCCTACTACTGAAATTCCTATAAATTTTTCAAAGTTATAATTTCCTCGCGTATATATAATGTAAGGGGGGTTGGGGATTTCTCTGAGAATTTCCGGATAATCACTATTTTCCCAGGCAATCATTTTTATGCCGTTCTTTTCTAATTTTTCCCATTCCTCTTCCGGATTGATGCAACTCTTTTCTTGAACCACCGTTTCGGCAGTTTTCTCTCCAATGCCGCTGTTTATTAAATCTTTCAAGCTGGCTTTCCAAGCATTTTCTGGAGTTTTAAAGAAGGACAACAATTTTCTTGTTTTTTGCGGGCCTATGCCAGAAATTTTATTTAGGGCGTTTAGATATTTCATTTATCCGCCTGGAAGATAACTTACATATAAAAAAACAATAACATAAAGGGGACTCTCTTGACAAATTAGGCCGATATGTGATAGTATTTCTTGACCTAAAAAAACAGCTTAAATTGGTTAACTTTTTAAATAAATGAAAAAAAGTCATATCCAAGGAGAAACGCTAATTAAAACAGCAGAAAAAGAGCTTCAGGGGCTTAGATTTTTTGATTTGGTCATGGAAATGATGAATTCTTTGTCTCCCAGATCCCAAGAAATTATTCAGAAAAGACACGGTTTGTCAGAGGAAAAGGGAAAAACCTTGGAAAAAATAGGAAAAGAATATGGGATTACCAGAGAAAGAGTGCGTCAAATTATTTCCGATGCCGTAGAAGTCATTTCTTCCAAGAAAGAAAATGAAAATTTCAGAAAAGCGGAAGAGCGGCTGATTTTTACAATTGAAAAAAATAATGGTATAATTAAAGAAACCGACATAGTGCAAAAGTTTAATATAGACGGAGCCAAAGAAGCTAATTCTATAAGGTTTTTTGCTGGCTGTTCGGAAAAAATACAGGTAATTGGGGAGAAGGGAAATATTGAAAAATCATGGGTTCTTTCCAACGATGCCCTGATATTTGCCAGAAAAATTGGCGAAGAGGCAAAAAATATTTTAAATAAGGAAAAGAAACTTTTGTCTGACAATGAAATTTCAAAAAAGATAAAGGAAAAAATATCCGATTTGGATGATATAGTAGAAGATAAAATATTAAGTTTTTTACATTCTCTTTCTGCTGTCAAGAAAAACAAATTTGGAAAATGGGGAATAATTAGCTGGCCGGAAGTCAATCCCAAGGGAACTCGGGAAAAGATATTTCTCATCCTAAAGGAAATGGGCAAGCCCCTTCATTTTACGGAAATTGCGGCTCTTATCGACGAACATAAACTGGGAAAAAGAAAAGCTCATCCTCAGACAGTGCATAATGAACTTATAAAAGACAATCGGTTTGTTTTGATTGGCCGGGGAATTTATGCTCTGAAAGAATGGGGATATACCCAGGGGACTATAAAGGATGTCTTGAAGGAAATTTTGGAAAAAAGCAAAAAACCTCTTTCCAGAGAAGAAATTATGGCTGAGGTTCTGAAGATGAGAAAGGTAAAAAAGACGACAATAATGATAAACCTTAATAATGCTAAAAATTTCCAAAGACAAAACAATTTTTATACAGTTAAAAAATAAAAACAGAAAAAGCTTCCGGGTAAAAATAAAAACAAAAGAAAATAAAGCGTTTAGGTAAAACAAAAGCAATGAACGGAACCAATGAAACTTTGAATACTTTTTATGCCTTTGGTCAGGTTTTCTATCATACTTGGTGGATTGTCTTGCCTTGGGCTTTTTATTTTATTTTTAAAATAATTTTTAAAGATTATGTGGCTGTGCGTTCAGCCGATTCCTGGCATAAAAATTTGAAATGGACCTATTTGGAAGTTATTCCGCCTAAAGATATAGAGCGCGGTCCGAAAGTGATGGAATCTATTTGTGCCGGAATTTCCGGAGTAACAACAACGCACAATACTTTCGATCTGTGGCTTCGAGGCGCTTATTCCCAAGATCGTTTTAGTTTTGAACTTATAGGAGAAGAAGGTGTGGCCCATTTCATCATTCGTTGCCAGAAAAAATACAGAAATTTAATTGAAGCGCAAGTATATGCTCAATATCCGGGGGCGGAAGTCATAGAAGTGGAGGATTATACTCTGCGTTTTCCCAAAGTCATTCCGAATAAATATTGGGATATGTGGGGAGTTGATTTCGGGTTTACCGCTCCGGAAGCTGTTCCTATAAAAACCTATGATCGATTTGAGGAAGATATTACCGGAACTATGATTGATCCTATGGCTTCCATTTTGGAAGTGCTTGGCACTTTGACGCCCGATCAGCATATCTGGTTGCAATACATAATTATTCCTTTGCAGGAAACCTGGAGTTATGAAGTGGCGCAAAAAAAAGCCGTTGAAAAATTAAAAGGAGTAGCTGTTGAATCAGGCGGCGGCTTCCTATCTGACTTGGGGGATATTTTTAGAAATATTTTTAGCGGTATTTTTGGTCCGCCTCAGTTTTCCGCTACTGCCAAAAAAGACGAACAGCCTTTGGAATTTCGCCTTACTCCGATGGAAAAAGAGAGATTGAAGGCGACGGAGGAAAATTTAGGAAAAACGTCATACACTACAAAAATGCGTTTTCTTTACATCGGCAAAAGGGACAATTTTAGCAAGTCTTATGTCAGCGCTTTCATCGGAGCAATTAAGCAGTTTAATGATATGAATTACAATCAGGTAAAACCGTTTGATCTCAGTAAAACTTACGGCAAAATATTTTTTACCAAAGCCATTGCTGATTTTAGGAAAAGAAAAATATATAAAAGATATCGTGACCGCGATCCCGAAGGGGTAAAATTAGTTCTTTCCAGCAAAGAACTGGCTACGCTTTATCACTTTCCTGATATGGGAGTTAAGGCTCCTTCCGTTCTCCGAGTGGCTTCAAAATTGGGAACAGCGCCGCCAAATTTGCCGATTCGGTAATTTATAAAAATAATTTGTGATTAAGGAAGGAATCTCTTGGCTTTGTCCGGGATGATTTGTTCCATTTTTCTTTGAAAGATGTCAGAAATCAATTTTTTTGCTAAAACTAATTTTCGAAACCAGGAAAGAATTTTTGGTATAAAAGAGGACGACCGGCGCCGTCATATGTATGTTATCGGAAAAACCGGAATGGGAAAATCCAATATGCTGGAAAATATGGCTGTCCAGGATATTAGAAATGGCAAGGGGCTTTGCGTAGTCGATCCTCACGGAGAATTTGCTGAAAAAATGTTAAGGGCCGTTCCTCCAGAAAGGATAAACGATGTGGTATATTTTAATCCGGCTGATAGGGAATTTCCGATAGCTTTTAATATTTTGGAAGCGGTAGATGAAGATAAGAAAAATTTGGTGGCTTCAGGAATGATGGGTGTTTTCAAGAAAATATGGCCAGATGTTTGGAGTCCCCGAATGGAATATATTCTTAATAATACTATTTTAGCGCTGCTTGATTATCCCGGATCGACAATGCTTGGAGTCAATCGGATGATGTTTGATAAGGATTATCGAAAAAGAGTTTATCCCAAAATAAAAGATCCGGTGGTGAAATCGTTTTGGATTAATGAATTTGACAAATGGGAAGATCGTTTTAGAAAGGAAGCGGTGGCGGCCATCCAAAATAAGGTCGGACAATTTCTTTCATCTTCAGTTATCCGCCACATTGTCGGCCAGCCGAAATCATCTATTGATATGCGGGAAATTATGGACAATCAGAAAATCCTGATTGTCAATCTTTCCAAGGGCCGAATAGGCGAAGACGCCATGAGGCTTTTGGGCGGCATGATTGTGACCAAAATCCAATTGGGGGCTATGGGTCGGGTGGATATGCCGGAAGAAGAAAGAAAAGACTTTTTTCTTTATGTGGATGAATTTCAAAATTTTGCTACGGAATCTTTTGCCAATATTTTGTCTGAAGCCAGAAAATACAGATTGAGTCTGATTTTGGCCCATCAATACATAAAACAACTTATTTTTGACAATAATACTACGGTGAAAGATGCTGTTTTCGGAAACGTGGGCACGATTGTTTCTTTTCGGGTGGGAGCGGAAGATGCGGAAGCTCTGGAGAAAGAATTTGAGCCGGTATTTATGATGAATGATATAGTTAATCTTTCCAAATACAGCGTTTATCTGAAATTAATGATAGACGGAATTGCCGGTGATGCTTTCTCGGCCATCACTTTGCCGCCGGCGGATTTGACAGATACGGCGGATAACGAAGAAAAAGTGATAAAAGTTTCTCGAGAAAGATATGGAAAATCACGGGCAGAAATAGAAGAAAAAATTGCTCGCTGGAGCGGCATGATGGAGATGGAAGATTACGAAAAATTGCCTAAAATAAAAAAGGAACCGGCAAAAAATTTGAATAATTATTCGGAAAGCAGCAAGGTTAAACCGGCTATGATTCCAAAAAAGGAACCGGAAAAGGTGAATTCTTTGATTTCCTCCGGTAGTCAAAAAACGACTCTTCCTTCTCAAGTTAGCCGGGAAGAAAAAAACAAACCAGAAGAAAAATCTCTTTTTGAAGCAGTTTGTGATACTTGCGAGGAAAAAATTATGGTTCCTTTCAAACCTGATCCGGCCAGACCTACTTTTTGCAAGGAATGTTTAAAAGATTATCAAAGAGCCAGAGCCAGATCCCAGGGTCCTTCTTCAAAAAAAGAAGAAAGCAGAAATGACAATTTTCAATCAGAAAACCAGCGGAGAGAAGAAAGGCCGGCCTATCAACCGACAGCTTTTGTGCCGAAAGAAAAACCGATAAGTCTCAATCAGATATCGCACATCGCGCCAAAAAAATTCAAGATGCAAAAGAAAAGAGGCAATATAAATCTGGAAGAAATAAGAGGACTAATAAATAATACGAAGAATAATGCCAATCATCAATAAGTTTAATGTGGACCAGAAGGTTTCTTCTTATTTGGCATTTTTGTTTTTACTCGTTATAAGTTTTTTGGTTACTTGGTTTATAATAAACAAGGCAGAAAAAATCGTAGAGGATGCGGCCAATTCTCAAACTTTTGATATGGATAAGAGAGCGATGATAGATGCTAAAAATACTAAAAAATAGAATATTTCTCCTGACATCCCATAAATGATAAAATCCTGTCCAAGCAGGATTTGATTTTATGCAGTTTTTATGATTTATTAGTATACTATGCCAAAAAACAAGAGAAAAAAAATATTAGTGGCTATGTCTGGCGGAGTTGATTCTTCGGTAGCAGCGGCAATTTTGAAAAAGGAAGGCTTTAATGTTGCTGGTTTGTTTATGGATTTTTGGAAAGAGAAGGGTTGTCCGGGTGGCAATAAAAAATCTTTGGAAGACGCCAAAAAAGTGGCCAAAATTTTGGACATTCCCTTGAAAATAATAAAAGCTCAAAACATTTTTAAGAAAAAAGTGGTGGGGTATTTTTTGGAAGAATACAAAAATGGAAAAACACCTAATCCTTGCGTATTTTGCAATGAGAATATAAAATTTCGAATTCTTTTGGATGAAATGAAGAAGGCAAAGGCGGATCTGGTGGCGACAGGACACTACGCGCTGATATGCCGATCCGGTTCCGGGAAAAAAGGTTTTTTTCAATTATTTCAAGCGAAAGATGAAAATAAGGATCAATCATATTTTCTCTATCGGCTCAATGCCAAAGATCTTTCCAGAATAATTTTTCCGCTTGGCTGTTATAAAAAGGAAGAGATAAGGAAAATGGCTCGCGATTTCAAGCTTCCGGTTTTTGACAAAGCCGAGTCGCAAAATACTTGCTTTATAAAAGATGATAACACGGCCAGATTTTTAAAAGATAATCTAAAATTGAAAAAAGGAGAAATTACCGACAGGAACGGAAAAGTTTTGGGTTTTCATGGTGGTCTTTCTCTCTACACCATGGGGCAGAGAAAAGGGATTGACATCGGCGGGACCGGCCCCTATTACGTCTCGGACAAAGACATTAAAAATAACAAATTAATTGTTACTAATAATCCGAAAGATACGGTCCTATACGCCAAAGAAATTTACGTGAAAAAAGCCAATTGGATAAAAAATGATATTAATTTTCCCTTTTTGGCGCTGGTCAAAACCCGATACCGTCAAAAAAGCGCTTATGCTATAATAAAAAAAGAAAAAAAGGGGTTGTATAAAATAGAATTTAAAATTCCCCAGAGGGCGGTTTCTCCCGGCCAGTCTGCTGTTTTTTATTCCAAAAACGGCGGGGTTTTAGGCGGGGGCATAATAAAATAAAATTAAAATCTATGTATACCAGCGATGATTTGGCCAATTTGAGTCCGGAAGAGAAAAGCCGAAAAAGACATTCCATCGAAATGGAAACGGTGATTTTGGATTCCGATCTTCGAAAAACGCAAAGGGAAAAGACCACTCTGGAAGCGGAGATTAGAAAGATAAAATATGACGAAGAAAGGCTAAGAGTGATAAGAGATGAAAAAAGCAAGCGGTTGGAAAAGGTGAGTCATGACGTGACTCAGGGAGAAGAGGATTTAAAGCGGCTCAAAAAACAATTAAATCTAATTACTTAAGAATAAAAAATATGATTTCTTATTTTAAAAAAATCGTTCTGGATATTGCCAAAGACAGGGGATGCGAGCTTCTTAATTCGGCAACAAGGACCGTAGAAAACGCCGAAAAAGATTTAGAGGATGGAAAAATTGATCTTAGCACCGCAATTTCCAAAATAAAGGAAGAAAAAGAAATTAGATTAAAATTTACCGGGGATGATTTTAGGAAAATTGAGAGGGAAGTCGGATATAATATACGAAAGTAAGTATATTAATTTTATATAATATCATAATGACTGCCAAAGAACTGAGACAGAAATATTTAGATTTCTTCAAAAGCAAGGGACACGAAATTATCCCCAGTGCTTCTTTGATTCCCGAAAATGATCCGACAACGCTTTTTACAGGTTCTGGGATGCAGCCGATGATTCCATTTCTTCTAGGTGAAAAACATCCGCTAGGAGTTAGAATCGCTGATAGCCAAAAGTCCTTTCGAACTCAAGATATTGAAGAAGTGGGAGATAATCGTCATACAACTGTCTTTGAAATGTTGGGCAACTGGTCTCTGGGAGATTATTTTAAGGAAGAACAGATAAATTGGATGTTTGAATTTTTGACCAAGGAGTTAAAGCTAGATCCCAATCGTATATACGTGACAGTATTTAGGGGAAATGAAAAAATAGGAATTCCAAGAGATGACGAATCAGTAATGGTTTGGCAGGAAGTATTTAAGAAAGTCGGAATCGAAGCAAAGTCGGTCGATTTTTCTGAAAAAGAAGGAATGCAGGGAGGAAGAATTTTCTATTATGACGAAACCAAAAATTGGTGGTCGCGTGCCGGAGTGCCAGCCAATATGCCCATAGGCGAGCCTGGCGGTCCAGACAGTGAAATGTTTTGGGACTTTGGAGTAGAACATAAATTCCATGAAAATTCTAAGTGGAAAGATAAACCATGCCACGTCAATTGTGATTGCGGAAGGTTTTTGGAAATCGGAAATAATGTTTTCATGGAATACATCAAGACAGAAAAAGGCTTTGAACTTTTAAAACAAAAAAATGTTGATTATGGCGGCGGACTAGAACGTCAAATTGCCGCTAAATTAGACACGCCAGATATATTTTTAACAGATATATTTACCGAAGCCATAAAAACTATTGAAAGGCTATCTGGTAAGACATATTCTGGAAATGAAGAGTCATTCCGGGTAATTCTAGATCATCTAAGAGCGGCTACATTACTAATCAGCGATGGCGCGTATCCATCCAATAAAGACCAGGGATATTTTATCAGAAGACTTATAAGGCGCGCTGTTCGATTTGCTCATAAACTGGGAATTGAAAATAATTTTTGTTCAGAAATTGCGAAAGTTTATGTCGAGTATTATAAAGATCCATATAAAAATCTTGAAAATAATAAAGATAAAATTTTTGATGAGTTAGAAAATGAAGAAAATAAATTCAGAAAGACACTTAAAAAGGGAGAATCTATGATAATGAAATTAGAAGGACATGATGTTACTGGCGAAGTTGCTTTCGATTTATATCAGACTTACGGATACCCGATAGAAATGGTGGAAGAGGCAGCCAAAGAAAGAGATCTGAATATTGCAGATAATTTTAAGGATGTGTTTCATCAAGAGCTACAAAAGCATCAAGATCTTTCCCGAACTGCTTCGGAAGGAAAATTTAAGGGGGGGCTAGCGGATCATTCTGAAAAAACTACTCAATTGCATACAGCAGCTCATCTGATGCTGGCGGGATTGCGAAAAACATTAGGCGAACATATCCACCAGAAAGGCTCAAATATCAATGGTGAGCGGATCCGGTTTGATTTTTCCCACGGCGAGAAGATGACAGATGAGCAAAAAAAAGTAGTGGAAGAATTTGTAAATACGGCGATAAAAGCCAGCGTGCCGGTAACGCTTGAAGAAATGAGCCTGGAAGAAGCGCGCGAAGCCGGAGCAGAAGGCGCTTTTGAGGATAAATATGGCGACCGCGTCAAAGTTTATACTATAGACGGATTTTCCAAAGAGATCTGCGGCGGCCCGCACGTGGAAAATACTGGCGATATTAAAGGCGTGTTCAGAATTGTCAAAGAGGAAAGTTCAAGTTCTGGTGTGCGTAGAATAAAAGCAACAGTAGAATAGAAAGTCGCCTCATCGGCGACCCGCCGAAGAGGCGGGCTCCAGCGCCGGTGTAAGAAGGATAAAAGCAATTATAGAGTAATTTAGTTTAAGATTAAAAATATAAAATTATGAGCAAGGTGATAGTCGATGAAAAATTAATAGATGAATTTTTGGAACGGGGAGTGGAAGCAGTTTTCCCCTCGAAAGAAGCTTTTAAAGAAAAACTGATGTCAGGAGAAAGGATAACAGTTTATCAAGGATTTGATCCAACCGGTCCATATCTTCATGTTGGACATGCTATTGGTATTCGTGCCATGAGAATTTTACAGCAACTTGGCCATGAAG
>JAKQLJ010000034.1 GCA_029567195.1 bacterium
TCGCGGATGCGCAGCTCAAAATTGCGGTCGGATTCCAGAGAGGCGCGGTCGTTGGGATCCGGGAAATTTTCCTTGCCGGAACTTCTAAGCAGATTTTCTCTTGTTCGGTCATAGACTACAATCGTGTCATGAACGGAAAAACCTAAGATGGTCAAAAGGGCGGCAATAAAAGGAATGCCCACCTCTACTCCCATGAAATGGCCGAGCACCGAAAAAACACCGACTGTAATCAAAATATCGTGCACCAGAGCAACGACGGCGCCTAAGCCATATTTCCATGACTCCACCGGCCTTGAAACCTTTCGAAAAGCCCAGGCAATATATCCCATAATACCCAAAACTGCCCAAACAATTGCCCACAAAGATTTGCTTTTTAACTCTTTGGAAACGGAAGCATCGATATAATCCACTCGAAGCTGGGTCATTCCTTCATATTTTCGGGATAATGTTTCAAAAACCTGCTGATTAACCGCATCCTCTTCTGAAGCATATCTGAGCATCAGCCGGTTATTTTCTGACGGCTGGATAATCAAACTTTTGAGATTCAGCTCCTTTAAATTTTCTGTCAATTCATCGTTGGAAGGAAGTTGTTGAGAAAACTGAAATTCCATTCTGGTTCCGCCCGTAAAATCAATGTCGAATTTCAAACCCCAGATAAAAAGCGCCATCAAACTCAAAACAGTTATCGTTACGGAAAAAATATAAGCATATTTGGTTTTTGATATGATATTATACATTATTTCAAAATATTATTTTTGATTCTGATCCTTGGCTTTTGGATTTACTCCAATGAGCCATAATTTGTCTTCTATCCAGCTTCCTAAAATAACATTGAGCAGTGTCTTGGAAATTACCACCGCCGTAAACATAGAAACTAAAACTCCCACCACCAGCGTGACGGCGAAACCTTTGACAAATCCGGTGCCCATTTCAATTAGGATCAAGGCCGTGATAATGGAAGAAACATTTCCGTCCCTAATTGAAGTCCAGGCGCGTTTGAATCCTTCTTCCACCGCCCCTAAAATGTTTCTGCCATTTTTGATTTCTTCTTTCGTCCTTTCAAAAATCAAAATATTAGCATCCACCGCCATGCCGATAGACAAAACAAATCCGGCAATGCCAGGAAGAGTGAGGGTGATTGACCATGGCGTAAGACCTGAGAGTTTGAATATGGAAACCATAATGCCGGTATAAATTAAGAGAGCAACAGAAGCTATCAATCCTAAAAATCGATAATAAATCAGCATAAATATTATCACCAGCATCAACCCGATCATGCCTGCTTTCAAGCTTTTTTCCAAAGAAATCTGCCCCAATGACGCCTCCACGCTTTGTTGGGAAACTAAATTTATAGGCACGGGCAAAGCCCCCTCATTGAGTCTTTTCACCAGATCTTGAGCCTCTTCGATGGTAAAATTTCCTGTTATCACGGCTTCTCCGGTGGTAATTTCCGATTGCACTGTCGGCGCTGATATTACCATTTCATCAAGATAAATAGCCACTCTCTTTCCTAAATTCTTTTTGGTTATTTCGGCAAAAAGCTTTGCTCCCTCATCGTCAAATTTCAGCGATACTTGCGGTTCGGCTAACCCTTGGCTTTGAAAATCCACTTGGGCGCTTTTTAAATTCTTACCGCTCAACCCCGTAGAAACAAAATTAGCTTGCGGCTCAGGATTAGCCTGCTTAATAATCAAAATGTGAGCACCATGGACTTCCAGCTTATCGCCCTCGCCTCTTTGTTCTATTTTTTTAATAATATGCCAGCCGTATTGCGTTTCCACCAGTTGCCCGTACACTTCTCCGTCTTTCAAATTGCCTTCAAAAAGAACTTTATCAAATTCCGGCACAAACATTCCCTTCTGGGCAAAATTCAAATCACCGCCGTTTTCTTTCGATCCGGGATCCTGACTATTCTCACGGGCTAAAGCGGCAAAATCTTCTCCAGCCAAAGCTTTTTTCAAAATTTCTTCCGCTTTTTTCCTGGCTTCTTTATTTAAATTGTCTAAAACTTCTTTTGGAATATCCTTGGAATGATCAGCTTCTCCTTCTTCCTTAAATTCCAGAAAAGGAGTTTCTTTGATCATTTTTTTGGCCTGATCTATGTCTTTAACTCCCGCCAATTCCACTACCAACCTATTTTCTCCGCCTGATTTAGTGGCATAAATTACCGGCTCAGCCACTCCGAAAGCATTAACTCTTCTTTCAATAACATCCTGAACCGCCTGCATTGCTTCTCCCTGCTTGGAACTTTCAATTTGGCTTAAATCCGCCTTATATTCCATATGGATGCCGCCCTGGAGATCAAGACCCAGATTTATTTTCAACTTGTTAAGCGCATTAAAAACGGGCGGAATTTTAGATACTGCCTGAGGATAAGAAATAAGCCCTACCAAAAGAGCTAAAATAATTATGGAGATAATTTCAATTTTTATTTTCTTTTTTAAATGCATAACCCTATTCTAACTCAAACTTTATTTTTGGCAATGTTTAGAAAATAAATGAGCAATTTATATGCTGGCTAAAAAATTATCCGCTTCTTCCAAAATTCGCCGGCAATTTGCATAAGTCGCTCTTTTTTTTGCTTCCTCATAATTTAACCAGCTATAATCCTTATGCTCCCCGGAAATTTTTATCTCTTTCTCTTCCGTTTCTGTTAAATAATAAAAAACTTTTTTAAAAACCCAGTAACCTTTTCCGCTTTTTTGGCGTTTTTCTTTTTCCTCATCCTTGGCAACATAAAAATATTTGGAACTTGATGAAAATTTTGGAATGATTTTCAAAGTTTTTATTCCGGTTTCTTCCAGCACTTCCCTTCTTAGGGTTTCTTCGTGAGTTTCCCCTTTTTCAATGTGACCTTTCGGAAAACTCCAATGGCCTCCCTGGTATTTTAAAAGAAGGTATTTTCTTTCCCCGTTTTCCATCCTAAAAACTACCGCGCCGACTGATTTTTCGAAAGAAAAAAATTTCATAATCTATGTTTTTTGTTTATTTTATTATGGAAACTCGTTATCATTGATCTGTCTGTAGAATGAGAGGCCATCCTCGCAAGCGAACGATTGTATACCAACCTTCCTGTCGTAATTCTTACGGCCTTTTTTATTTCCCGCAAAAATTATTCCAATGAAATGATCTGGATCCCTTTTTCCTTGATTTCATCCTCCGGCCAGAACAATTTGTCCATCTTAAATTTTCCCACATAAGCCACTCTCTTTTCTGTCTTTCTCCCTGTATATTCTTTATTTTTTGGATCCCATTCTTCCAACATCAAAATATCCCCTTCTTTTATTTCAAAATCATCCAACCGCAATTCAAATTTCTTCTTTCCTGAAGCTACTGCGTCAAAATATTCCGGCCAAATTTTTTTCTTGATTGTCGACATTGTTATTTGCCATGACATTTTTTCCACTTCTTCCACTGCAGCAAATGCCACAGGGATTTAGGATGCTGGAAAATTTATCCAGTCGATTATTCCCGCATGCTCGTCTGCGAGGACGCGCGATACCGTTATTCATTCCGGCATTTATTTATCGTGCTTTAGTCCTCGTAGACGAGTAGGCGAATTTCGCTTTTAAATGTTCCTACGGATATTTTACTTGTTTGTCAGTTTCTTGTCAACTTTTTTGGAAGTGGATAACTTTTCCCAGTCCCTTACCGCTTCCCATACCCAAGTATGGCTTCTCTTGAAGCCATACAGTTCCTTGAGCATTTTGGCAGCGGTGCGCGTATCAAAACCCTGTTTATAGAGGCGCACCGCTTTTTCTTTCATCTCATTTATTTGCTTTTGTTTGAATACCGATAGAGGCATATATGTGTTGCTATTAGCTACCTGTATCATACTCTTCTGTCAACTTTTGTCAACTTGCGTAGTGTGGATAAGGCACCTTGCCCTTGAACTGCTGGGCGAAATAGTTGGCTTGCCGCTCGAGATTCTCCGCTGTTACGGATCCGTCGTCTTTGTTCTGATTCTGGACGAAAGTCATGAATCCCTGGAGCGCTTTGCCGAATCCCGGGTCGGTTTGTTTCTCGGCGAACCTATCTTTATTATCCCCAAGGAACAGCCGCGCCCGCTCTTCCAATTCTTTGCCGCGCATCATCGTGTAGATGGTCGTGCTTTGCACCGACGAGTGTCCGAGAATATTCATTACGTCCGATGTCGATCCCCCGCTCTTGATGATGTGATGGCCGCGATG
>JAKQLJ010000043.1 GCA_029567195.1 bacterium
ACGATTAAAGCTGATACAATGCCAAGATTTACGAATTGTTTTACGATTCCAAGTCCGACATCAACAATAGGATTATTTTGCGTATAACCCCAACTCATAAACTTGGGGCTTAAAACCATATTCAATAGTCCTCCGGCTATCCAAACCAAACCTCTAGTTATTAAAAGAATAGCCGAAAGGAAAATTCCGACAATTGAGCTTAATGGAGAAGTTATTATCGCGCCGACAATGTTTGGAATGGCAAAAACGCTTTTAGGAATAAGCAAAACAAAAAACGACAAGACTGAAAAAATTACAATTATCTTTTGTTTTTTCATATTAAAAAACATCTCCCTTAATAACTAAAACAGACTTTGCACAGGGCTTGCATTTTTCCAATGTTTCATTTTTATTGCCCTCATTTATTATTTTATTGCAATCCCCGCATCTGCCTATGGGCTGATCGGAAAGATCATTGTCATCTTTTATTATAACTTCACATTGGCCCCAGAAATTTTTTTCAGAAAATAATAGGGCGATATAATATCCTTCAGGGTCGATTAGTATAGATCTGGTATTTTCGTACAGTTTTCCGTCTTTTACAGCCTCTAAGTCCTTTATTCCTCTGGAATATTGAGGAGCTTTACTTTCCACATACTCAGAAATACTTTGGGCGAAGGTCGCGCTGACTGGCAACTCGGAAGGAGTGGAAACACCTTTGGGGCAGAAACCAGTTTCATTTTTATCGTAACATTCATATAAAATTACGCCCTTTGACAAAGAATCAACATTAACGCTTGGTAATTGGAAAAGAGTAACCGATCTGGCATTAAAATTAAGAAGAGGAATTGTGGGGACATTCCCCATGTCTTCATAAAAAGCCGTGGCACACTGTCCTTTAAAATCATCTTTTTCATGAAAAATTACGCCATATTCATAAACCCAGCTTACTTCCGGTTTTTCTGTTTCAGGATTAAACCTTATGTCTTTGCGGGGGATTGTAAACATAGAATGGTATCTGCCCCTGACGGAAGTAAACTCATATCCACCGCCGAAAGCGAATGTTCCGAAACTAACAGGCTTGCCACTTGTTTCCGCGTCATAAGGGTTGAATGTAAAATTCCTAAAATTTCCTGAAAAATTAATCCTAAAACAACTGCCATGGTCGTTTCTCATTACTTTTTTGAATTCTCCGACCGTTTCCTGAAGTCTTTTGTTGTTTTCTTTGTTTTCTGAATCTTTTGAATCATTTTGATAGGCGGCGATTAAATTTTTAACGTAATTTGAATTTTCGGCGCCTCCCAAAACCGCATCTACATTATAGTTGCACAAATATATGCCAGGAAAAACAATCGGCTCTGTGGCATCAGGGTCATCCAGCTCTAAAACAATTAATTGGGGATTTATGGTCGTAAAAATAATTCGGGCGCAGAATAGGATAATTGCCCCTAAAAAAGCTGCCGTGATGCCTTTTTTTGCGTCCGAAAGTTTTTCAACGGATCCGAAAGAAGTCGCCCATTTTAATCCGTTG
>JAKQLJ010000005.1 GCA_029567195.1 bacterium
TACAGGAATAATTTTGTCCGCCAGCTGGCGGATTCGTCAGGATGACAGCTACGGAAATGATCCCCGCCAGGCGGATTCGTCAGAATTCGAAGCTATTTAACCCCCAGAGTTGAATTAGCTCTTGCTTTCTTTAAAAAAACCGCCAAAAGGGGGCTTAAATTTTAAGAAAATTATTGCCTAAAAACCAAAATGGAGGAGATAAAGAAAGAGTGGGAAAAAATCGTTAAATATTGGCGAGAATTACCAAAAAGCCTCAAGATCCCTTCTTATTTAATTGCTGCTTTCCTGCTTCTCTCTTTTTTACCATCGCCAATCATAGAGGCAACTCTAACTCCTTTGATAATCACCTCTTCCATTGTCGTAGTATATTTGTCTACATATTTGTTAATCATGGCAATAAAAACATTCATCAGAATAATTAAAAAAATTCTTTGGGAGGTCAAGGAAACGATTCGCTTTCTCAAAAGCCTTAAGATCGCCAATTTTTCTTTTAAAAATAATTCTTTCTCGTTCACCCTCTTTTATCGCCCTCGCCGTCGGGGAAAACCGGTTGAAAAATAAGCCGATAGTAAAATAAAGTCAAAATTCAAAATTTAAAAGTCAAAAGTACAAGTCAAAATTCAAAAGTAGAGCAAAAAAACTTTTAACTTTTAACTTGTCCGCCAGCAGGCGGATTCGTTAAAATGACGGCCACGATTAGCGTCATTCCGGACTTGATCTGGAATCATTATTAATATCTGAAGAACGCAGATCCTGACTTTCGTCAGGATGACAACAGCCGTGCCGTCATTCCGGACTTGATCCGGAATCGGTGTTATTGTCAGAAAACGGTAGATTCTGACTTTCGTCAGAGCCTGTCCTGAACTTAATTCAGGAATGACAGCTACGATTAGTGTGCCTATTCAACCCCCGGAGTTAAATAGCTTCAAATCTTCTCTGGAAGGTCTCTGGAAAGTGTATTTTCTTGCCCTAAATTATCAGGAGCATAACCCTTATGTTAAACTAAATTTATGAAAAAGTT
>JAKQLJ010000003.1 GCA_029567195.1 bacterium
CGGATCGCAATGACATAAAAGTTTATATGAATTTGTCAGTAGCGCTATATTAAGTTTATAATTCTCAAATAATTTACAAAAACTTTCAAAATGCTGCCGCGCCAAAACTTCAGTCGGCGCCATAATAGCCACCTGATAGCCTAAGGATGCAGCCTGGAGAGCAGAGATGGCAGCAACCACTGTTTTTCCTGATCCAACGTCGCCGTTGAGAAGCCGGTTCATCGGCCTGGGTTTTTCCAGGTCTTTCAAAATTTCAAACGAAGCTTTTCTTTGGGCATCGGTAAGTTTCCATGGCAGATTATCAACAAATTTTTTAATAAGTTTTTGGTCAAATTTGATTCTAATGGAATTATTATCTTTCCATTGTTTTTTAACTTGCAAAGATTTAAGTTGCACCAAAAACATTTCTTCAAAAGCGAATCGTTTTTGGGCGCGGACCAATTTTTCCAGGGAATCCGGAAAATGAATCTGGGTTAACGCCGTATAAATATCGTAAAGATTGAATTTTTTTCTGATTTCTGCAGGAAGAATGTCGGGAATTTCACGCGCCAGAACCAAGAGCGGTTTCATTTGCCAGCGGATCCAGCGGGAAGTGAGGCCGGTTGTTTCGGAATAGACCGGCACCAGCCGGCCGGTATTGGTGGCATCACGGCTGGCTTTTTCCCAAGAGGGACTAACCATAGAAAAATATTTTTTGTTTACGGATAATTTTCCCGAAACCCGGATATTCGCGCCTTCTTTCAGATTTTCCAGAATAAAAGGCTGGTTAAACCAAGTGATTTTGAGGGGCGTATTGTTTTGGTCCTGAATAATAATTTCCTGGATTGTCATCCTTCGCTTGAAAATGCGAACCAATTTAGCTTTAGCCACCATCCCTTCAATGGTCACTGTTTTTCCGACATGCTCCTGGCTCAAAGCAACGGTTTTAGAAAAATCGTCATAGCGGAAAGGGAAATAAAACAGAAAATCCCGAACGCTAAAAAGGCCAAGTTTTTCCAAGACTCGCGCGTACTTGGGAGTGATTTTTGAAACAGATTTTAGGGGAGAATCAGGGTGTAGCATGTCTTTAGTATAGGATATTATGTATAATGCATAAAGTAATGCAAAAATACTGCAAAATTATGGCCAGAAACAAATCAATCGGTATTTTCGACTCGGGTTTTGGCGGGCTGAGCGTCATGAGAGGCATCATCAAAAAGCTGCCCAAGTATGATTTTGTCTATTTAGGCGACACGGCTCGGGTGCCTTATGGCACGCGTTCAAAAAATACGATTTATAAATTTACCAAGCAAGCAGTGGATTTCTTGGTCCATAAAAATTGCCAGCTTATCATCCTGGCTTGCAACACCGTTTCCAGTGATGCTTTATGGAAAATCCAGCATAAATATATTCCCCAAAAACACAGGAACAAAAAAGTTTTAGGCGTTCTTGTCCCGGCAATAGAAGTGGCGGCAGAAAAAACAGAAACTGGGAAAATAGGCGTTATGGCTACCAGCGCCACCGTGAAATCAAAAGCCTTTCTGAAGAAAATCAAAGAAATTAATCAGAAAATAAAAATTTTTCAGATTGCTTGTCCGAATCTGGTGCCATTGATCGAGACAGGAAAATGCCATAGCTCGGAGATGGATAGGGCGCTAAAAAAATACCTGAAATTTTTGATTGATAAAAAAATAGACACCCTGATTTTAGGGTGTACGCATTATGGGATAATCGAGGAAAAAATAAAAAAAATAGTTGGAAAAAAAGTGAAGATTATTTCCCAATCTAAAATAACGGCCGGAAAACTAAAAAACTATCTCAAAAAGCATCCGGAGATAGAAAATACGCTTGGGAAAAACAAAAAAAGAACCTTTTATTCCACCGATCCGAAGAATAAT
>JAKQLJ010000046.1 GCA_029567195.1 bacterium
CCTGCTCTACCGCTGAGCTATGGTCCCATATGCGATAACATCATTTATGTGGGCTTGTCCAGACTCGAACTGGAGACCTCTTCCATGTCAAGGAAGCACTCTAACCAACTGAGCTACAAGCCCGGACGCATATTAATAATATTATTTCAAAAATGCATCCAAGTCAATTAAATTGACAGCTACTCTCGGATATGTTATGGTGGCCGGAAGAGTTTGAGATGGCATTTCCTGAAAAATAAAAAAATATTTAACCAATATTTATTGAAAAGGAGGAGAGAAATGGTATGGTTAGGTCCTGTAGGTTATGTACTTTTTATCATCGGACTGCTAGTACTTGTTGACTCAGTCAGTAAGTTGAACAAAATGTTTTGTATCGTTGTATTTCTCATTCTTGGTATGTTCTTCGAAGCTATAGGCATTAAGGCTGGCTATGAAGCGCAAATCTCGCAAATCTATCGCAACTTTTCAAGAGAAGTGGATTTTCGGCGAGTGACCATGAAAGGGCAAAACAATTTCCGCGCTCAGATTGAAATAATTTACAAGGATGGCGAGCTGGACAGAATTATTCTTGTGCCAAAAACGACAGTGCCTGTTGAAGCGAAGGTTGAAGAATCAAAGGACAAGGAAAGTGAAATAAAAAAGTAATCAGCAAAGCAGACGAAACACGAAAAGAAGCCAATGTGGAACATCGCAGAGGCTTCTTAATTTTGGCTGTAAATATAGCGAAGTTATATTCAAAAAGGCAAATTTATTTTTCCGTTTCAATAGTTTTTATAGGATCTCCAGCTGGCAGAGTGTCAGCTTTTTCCAATTCCTCCAAAACTTCCGTTATTTTTTCTTCCACTTTCGGTGTGGCAATTTCTCGGAAAAAGAGAAGCCAGGCGGCTTGGGAAAAAACTTCAAAAAGAGAACGGATAAAAAAGGCAAGGATGATAAAAATCAATATTCCCAAAGCAATGATTATTCCCACTGGCACATTTCCACCTAAAAAGTAGGCAAGAAATCCCAAGGGGACGAATATGAAAAGAAGAGGAATAACAATAAGCAAAATGATAAAAAACATCAATATCCCTATCGGGAAAAAGAAAAGGCCCATAATAATGCTGGAAAGCAGATTTTGTCGGAAAAGATTATAAGCGCTTTCAATGGCTGATCCGACCGAAAGTTTTCCAAGAACTATATAAATGTAACCGAAGGTTTTTAAATAGCTTACCAGAATAAAAAGCGGAATCATAATAAGGAAGGCAAAAATAGAAAGAATAACGCCCAAAACGTAAGATTTAGTGGCAAAAAGAAAAATTATAGGGGTGATGATGACGATCAAAGAAAGAATGATGAGAAAAATCAAAATTATGCCAAGTATTAAAACTCGCCAAAAACAACTTTTGCCTTCTCTTAGGGAAGGCTTTAAACCGGTTGGCTCTTTTTTTATTATATGATCGATGGATTTTATCAATGCTCCCCGGCCAAGAGTGCTGATAGATATAAAAACCAAATAAAGAACAAAAATAAAAATAACCCCGGCTATTACTAGTTCAATGTTTTGTGTCAAAAATTCCCCTATTTTTTTTGCGCTTTCCGCTTCCTTTCCGTTGCTGTCAAAAGGAAGATTGATGTTGGTTGATCCGCCACTGGCCAAAGCTACCATAAATCCCAGCCACCACAAAAAACGGTTTTCCTTGGTGATTTTCCAGGCGCTTTTAAAAAAGTCTAAGAAAGGAATTTCTTCGATATTTTTCTTCATATTTTTTGTGGCTAAATTTTAAATAATTTAAATCGCCTTTTTAGAAACAGGTATCTCATGGGTTATTTCTGCTTCTTTTTTCTTGTTTGCATCGTCGTCCGAAATATGGTTATTCGACTCTTCCTTTTTATCTTCTTTTTTAATTCCGACAATTTCATTAAATTCTTCCTGCTCAACTATTTCCTTTTCCAATAAAACAGAAGAAAGCTTGTTCAGCAATTCTTTTTTATTACCCAATACTTTTTCAGCCACATTGTAAGCATCGTCAATGAATTTAGAAACTTGATTGTCGATTTCTTCAGCCATTTTGTCGGAATAATTTTTTTCCTCATGAATATCCTTGCCTAAAAATACCAACTCTTCCTTGTGACCAAAGGTTCGCGGACCAAGTTCGCTCATTCCATAACGAGTAACCAAGTTTCTGGCAATAGTAGTGGCACGCTCCAAATCATTGGAAGCGCCCGTAGTGATGTCTCCAAATGTCATTTTTTCACTGACATAGCCGCCCAGAAGAACAGAAAGCTCATCGATAAAATAGCTGCGGCTGTGCAGAGCCTTATCTTTTTGAGGAGCACTAAAAGTATATCCGCCGGCGTGTCCTCGGGAAATAATGGAAATTTTTTGCACCGGATCGGCATTTTTCAAGCTGGCGGCGATAAGGGCGTGTCCCGCTTCATGATAAGCGATAATTTTTTTCTCATCTTCTTCAATTCTTCGGCTTCTTCTTTCCGGTCCCAGAATTACTTTTTCAATCGATTCGGTAAGTTCAGGCATGCCAATTTCCTTTTTATTCCTTCTGGCGGTGAGAATAGCCGCTTCGTTTAGGAGATTGGACAAATCAGCGCCGGAAAAACCAGGAGTTCTCTGGGCAATGACTCTTAAATTAACGCTTTTTCCCAGAGGTTTGTTGGCGGCATGAATTTTTAATATTTCTATCCGTTCTTCAATGTCTGGAAGGTCCATCATCACTCTTCTATCAAATCGTCCGGGTCGAAGAAGGGCCGGATCCAAAACATCCGGTCTGTTGGTAGCGGCAATAACGATAACATTGGTAAAAGTGTCGAAACCGTCCATTTCTACTAAAATTTGATTAAGAGTCTGTTCTCTTTCATCATGTCCTCCGCCCAGTCCGGCTCCTCGATGTCTTCCGACAGCATCAATCTCATCGATAAAAACGATAGAAGGGGCATTTTTTTTGGCTTGCTTGAAAAGATCGCGGACTCTCGATGCTCCGACTCCGACAAACATTTCGACAAATTCAGAGCCGCTAATATTAAAAAACGGAACATTGGCTTCTCCGGCTACCGCTTTGGAAATCAAGGTTTTTCCTGTTCCTGGAGGTCCAAGAAGAAGAACGCCTTTGGGAATTTTAGCGCCAAGACTTAGAAATTTCTTGGGGCTTCTTAAAAATTCCACGATTTCATAAAGTTCTTCCTTGGCCTCCTTGGATCCGGCCACATCGGAAAAAGTAATTCTTTTTCTCTTATCTTTCGGATCGGTCATTCTGGCTCTGGACATACCAAAGGAAAGAGCCTGGGTGTTCCCTCTCTGGGCTTGTCGGAGCATAAACCAGATAAAAGCACCGATCAGGATAAAAGGAAGAAGAAATGGCAAAATGGCGCTGGCCCATAATCCAATAGATGACTCGCCTTTCACTTCAATGTTTACCGCTTTCATTTTTTCATTGTCCACCCCATAATTTTTAAGCGATTCCGAAATGCCGGCTTCTTTTTCCTTGGTGGCTTTTTCTATTTTTCCGTCAAGAAGCTCGATTGTTAAGTCTTCATTGGTTACGGTAATTTGTTTTACTTTATTTTCGTTGATTTGACTAACTAAATTAGAGAGAGAGACTTGTTCCGGTTTTTTGCTTGGAGAGCTATAGAGAACCAGAATACCGGAAAAAAACAAAAACACCAGAAGGACTATTCCCAAATTTTTAAGTAAGCTTTTCATAATTGTTGATAAAAAAATTATAAATTAAGAACGAGTTGCTGTTATCTTTTTTCTATTTTTAGTTTATCATTCCTGCGAGTCACTTTCAATCCTGCCAGAGTTACAATCTGATTTTTATTTTTAGTGCTTCTTAACGCTTTTAAAATTTCTTTTATATGGGATGATTCAATATTCTTAATGTCCGGCTTTTTGTTTTTTATCAATTCTAAAATAATTCTTTTTTGGATAGCCGGATGAAATTTTGTTATGGCACTGACACTGGAGGTTTCCAATAATGCCATCTTTTCCTGGGTTATTTTGCTGATACAATCATAGTCGTCAATAATTGACTCCAGGGAATTATAAATAGTTTCCTTGATTTTTGGATTAAAGTTTTTTTCCAGGAGCGGCAGGAGTTTATTTCTGATTTTATTTCGTAAAAATTTTGATTCCTCATTGGTTTTGTCGATTCTGAAAGCCAACTTGTTTTTTTTAAGGTAAGATAAAATTTCCTTTCTTGGGACGTTGAGCAACGGCCGGATGATTTTATCATTCTTATGCTTTATGGATGTAAGTCCTTGAAGGCCCGAACCGCGGATAACTCTCATTAAAAATGTTTCTACCTGGTCATCCGCATTGTGAGCGACAGCAATAAGATCAAATCCTATTTTGTTTCTGGTTTTTTCAAAAAAATTATAACGGATTTCCCTCAAATCATTTTCCGAGGTCGATTTAATTTTCGGCTTTGAAATATAAATTTTTAAATTATGTCTTTTGGCCAATTTTCGGACAAATTCCTCATCTTTTCGGGAATCGCCGCCGCGAAGACTATAATTGACATGAGCGATGGCCAATCTCAAATCATATTTGCTCTGTAGTTTAGAAAAAATATCGAGAAGGCAAGAAGAATCCGGACCGCCGGAAACAGCGAGAATAATTTTGTCACCTCGCCCAAAAAGTTTTTCCTGAAAGACGGTGTTTTGGATTTTTTTAATAAGATTCTTCATAATTTTGCGTCAAATGGCGCGGAAGAAGTGAAGTCTTGAAAACTGCCGCAGAGAATCTTTTAAATAATACAGCCGAGTTTTTTTGAAAGTCTTTTATCGTTTTTATAAATTTTCCTTTATAATTTTGGCCACTTTCTCGATAGTTTCTTCCAATTTTCCTTCCTCGTTAACCACCTTGAAGTCATAGATATTCTCGTTTTCTATCCATTCTCTGGTATATTTCATCCTTTCATTGATATATTCCTCGGAAACACTGGGGTCGCGTCTGAGTATCCTCTTTTTTAAAATTTCCAAAGAAGGCGCGGCGATATAAATCGATTTTATTTCCGGAAACTTTTTTTTGGCCGTAATAACTCCCTTGTATTCTATTTTCCAAATCCCCACTTTTTGGGATACAGCCACTCTTTCCAATTCTTTTTTGGTTACGCCGTAAAAGTTGTTGTTATATTCCTGGGTGTACTCAGCCATTTCATCGGCTCCTATCTTCTTTTTAAATTCTTCCAAAGATAGAAAATAATAAGGATGGCCGTTTGATTCTCCTTTTCTCATGGGACGAGTGGTGGTGGTGATGACTCTTTCTATGGAAAAGTATTTTCTTAATCCTTCAATCACTGAATCTTCCCCTACGCCGGAAGGGCCGGAAATTATGAAGATATTTGATTTATCCATGGGTTTATTTTTCCTCTTCTTTTTTAGTTTTCTTTTTGGTTTTTTTAGTTTCTCCTTTTTCCTTTTTTTCCTCTTTTTTTGTCTCTTTCTTTTCTGCCTTTTCTTTTTTTTGCGATTTTTTATCCGCTAAAACCAATCCCATCCGATGAGTTTTGGCTTCAATGGAAAGAATTTTCCAATCATAAACACTGCCAGTTTTTATAAGCTCATCCAGATTTTTTCCGGGATAAGCCTCGGACATTTCACTGACATGGGCCAGCCCGTGAATATCTTTGTCGAGATATACAAAGGCGCCGAAAGGATTGATTTTATGGACTGTTCCCGAAACAATATCGCCGGCTTTATATTTCTTTTCCACTTCACTCCATGGATCCTTTTGAAGAGCGCGAATAGAAAGGGAAATTTTGTCGGCATCGATGCCGATTATTTTCGCTTCCACTCTGTCCCCCACTTTAACAATCGATCGGGGATCTTCAATTAGTTGCCAAGCCAATTCGGAAATATGCACCAGTCCTTCTAACTTTTCTTCTTCCGATGTTTCTTCGGAATCTTCTTGAGGAGAGAATTTTATAAAAGCGCCAAAGTCTACTACGCCGCTTATTTCTCCGCTAATGACATCTCCCACGCTCAAGTTGGAAATAACTTCCCGATCTTTCTCGCTGGTAGCCGCTTTTTCACTGACAATAAGTTTTTGGGATTCCCTGTCGGCATCCAATATTCTTACTTCCAGTTCTTTTCCGGCCAGTTTTTTGAGCATACTCAATATTTTATTTTTATCTCCGTCTTCCACTCTCGGATAGTTTTTGCTGGAAAGTTGAGAAACGGGCAAAAATCCGGAAATGCCGTTAATTTCTACCAGAAGCCCCCCCTTATTAGCGCTTATTATCTTGGTAGCGATTTTTTCCTGGGTATCACGCTTGGATTCAATATCTTCCCAGGCTTTTTCGTAACTAGCTTCACGGATAGAAAGCTCAATATAACCGTCTTCATTTTCTAAATCGGTAACAATAGCGGAAACTTCATCTCCGATTTTAATTTTTCCGACTCCCATTCCGTCTTTGATTTCCTTGCCTAAGACAATTCCTGTGCCAAAAGGGGCCAAATCAAGATAAATTTCATTGGAAGAGACTTCAATTACCTTTCCGGCAATATTTTCTCCTATCTGAGGAAAACTAATTGGATTTTGGGAAAGAAGCTTATCCATAGGAGAATTTTCTTCTTCAGCCATCTTCGGTGCTTTTTTTTCTTTCTTTTTTGAGGATTTGTCTTCTTTAGGAAGCGCTGTTATGTTTTCATCTGAAAGTTTATCAACTTCCTTGGCTAATTTTTCTAAAATATCAGTCATTTTATTAATATTATCTATTGCGATGGCATCGAATCGCGTTATTTATTAAAATAATGCCTTATTAAAACAAAAAATTCCATCAAATTTGGAATTATTAAGAAGTTATACACAAGATTATCTGGGGATAAGTCGTGTAAGACGAGAAAAACAAGGATTAGATCATCCCTTATTCAGTTTTTCTTAATAATTATCTAAAAATAGTATAATTTAGGCTTTCTTTTTTGTCAAATTCCTTTTTTTGAAGCTGACTAGTAAATAAGCCAGGATTATAAGGGAATAGTTCAATATCATAAACCAGCTTTCACCCCAATGAATACCGTTTATCTTAAACTCTGAAACCGGCCAAAGAAAAGGGGTAGGAAAAAAATCGTAAGAATGGGAAGGAATATCCATGATTATATGGACAAACCAGCCGCTCAGTTCCCAAATTGGTCGACGAAAAATGGCTAAGGCAAGCAAAAAAACCAGGAAAAAGATTAAAATACTATGGCTGATATTATATAAGTTATGGGTTATATTAAGGATAAGCAGGGTGTTTCCGGTAGCCGGCTCCATATGAGTCGGTCCGGGATGTTCTATTTTGGGTACTCCGGGGATCAAGTAGGAGGCAAACATATAGATAAAAGCCGGAGCAAAGGCAAAAAAATCGGGAAAAATACCAAAAATGACCATTATTCCCAATTTTATTCTGCTTTTTTCTTTTAATTTAGCCGCTTTTCCAGCTGCTCCAGCCCACAGTCCATGTGCGAGTATGTCCATATATATAGTATATAGCATTTTATATTTAGTATCCAACATTAGGAAAATAAAAAACCAGCTTCGCTCTTTTTGACACGGGCTGGCTAGTTCTAATGTAACTTTGTCAATTTATAAAATGAACAAGCCATTAGATTTCTCGAGCTAACATTCTGGTAATAATTTCTTCGCAGTGTTTTTTGCCAAAACGGGTTAATCCTAGGGTATTATTGTCGTTTTCTGCAGCTACACCCCCGTAATACCAGGTATTTAAAATCTCAAGAACCTTTACATATATAGGCCCATTCCCATTGCTGATGATTTGACTTTGATTTTTGTCTGTGATATCGCATTCTTTAATATACTGCGATATAAATGTTTCATCGGAAGGTCCTTGTAAAAGGATCCAAGCAGTGCATTCTAAAATGGTCATTGTCTATCCTCCCTATTTGCATTGTTTGCAATGACAAAATGTAGCTCTAAATGTTTTTGTATCACCCATTAAATTATATATTGCATAAGCATACCAGTCAATAAATAAGACAAAAAATCTCTCGACAATGGGTAAAAATCGTGCTAGGATTAGTTAGTAAAACAACTAAAAGCTAATTTTTATGAACATTCAATACTACGGACACTCATGTTTTAAAATCACCACCAAACCGGCCGGACGCGGACAAGAAGAAATTGTTATTTTTATCGATCCTTTTTCCAAAGAAATCGGAATCAGGCCGCCCCAAGGGCAGGCTGACTTAGTTTTGGTCAGTCATCAGCATCACGATCATAACAATGTCGAAGCTATCAAGGGCGATCCATTCGTGCTTGATATTCCCGGCGAATATTCCATTAAAGGGGTAAATATTATCGGTATAAAATCGTATCATGATAAAAAGGAGGGAAAAGAGCGCGGAACAAATACTATTTATGTTTTGGAATCGGAGGATATGCGCATTTGCCATTTGGGAGATTTGGGAACAAATTTAAGCGAAAAACAGTTGGAAGAAATAAATGGCATTGATATTTTGATGGTACCGATTGGCGGAAAATTTACCATTGATGGCGATGAAGCTGCGGAAATAGTCAGAAAAATTGAGCCAAGCATAGTTATTCCGATGCATTATAAAATGAAAGGATCAAATCTGGATGCTGATGATGAAAAGAAATTTTGTTCAGAAATTGGCAGTTGTCCCAAAGACAGAATATCTAAAATTAATATCAAAAAGAAAGAATTGGAAGGCAAGAATATGGAAGTAATAATGATGGGCGTAGAATAAAAATCAAAAGTAAAACATTTTTTAATTTCTGATGATGAATATTAAAGACAAAATAGAGGAGATAAAACAAAAACCGGAACATGTCAGAATTCGTTATGCTTGGGGACTTTCCTTTTTTTGCACGCTGATTATCGTGATTATTTGGCTTATTACACTAGTCGCTCAAAAAGATACGACAGATGACTCCTTGCCTATGCCTAATCAGGAAATTCTCGATGAGTTTCAGGAACAAAAGACAGAAATTGAGGAAACTGGCGATAATATTAAAAAAACTTTTGAAGGGAATAATAAAAAAACATTAGAAGATAACCAACCGTTGCCGAATCAAAAAACGGATAACGTTCCTCTGGAAGAAGAAGGTTTTGGCGGATTAATTGAAAATTAAGTAAATATTTTATAATTTAAATAATATTTTTTACCTTCTTTTGAGAAGGGCTTTAATATCTATGGCTAAACAAGAAAAACAATTGGTAATCAATGTAAACAATATCAAAGATCGGGAAATTACCGAGGAGATATCACAATCTTATCTTGATTATGCCATGAGCGTTATCGTGGCTCGTGCTCTTCCTGATGTCAGGGACGGCCTAAAGCCGGTTCATCGCCGTATTCTTTATTCCATGTGGAACACCGGCCTTAGAGCCAACGCAAAATTTAGAAAATCAGCTACGGTTGTCGGAGAAGTGCTGGGTAAATACCATCCTCATGGCGATGGAGCGGTGTATGATTCTATGGTTCGAATGGCTCAGGATTTTTCTCTGCGCTATCCATTGGTAAAAGGTCAGGGAAACTTTGGCTCAATGGACGGCGATGGCGCAGCTGCTTATCGTTATACCGAGGCCAAACTGGCTTCTATTGCCGAGGAAATGATGCTGGATATTGAAAAAGATACAGTTGATTTTGTGCCCAATTTTGACGGCCAGCACAAAGAACCGACCGTCCTTCCTTCCGGCCTTCCTCAATTGCTCCTTAACGGTTCTATGGGGATTGCCGTGGGGATGGCGACAAACATCCCCCCTCACAATTTGAGAGAAGTGATCGACGGAGTGAATTGTCTGATTGACAATCCGGAAGCAGAGATTGAGGAATTGACCGAATTTATCAAAGGTCCTGATTTTCCAACCGGCGGCATAATTTATAACAAAAGAGACATTCTTGAAGCTTACAAAACCGGACGAGGAAAAATTTTGACTCGAGCCAAGGCGGACATTCAGGAAACCAAAGCCGGCGCTTTCCAGATAATTATAAGCGAAATGACCTATGCAACCAATAAATCCACGCTGATTGAAAAGATGGCCGACTTGGTGCGGGAAGGAAAAATTGTCGGCATCAGGGATATCAGGGATGAATCAGACAAGGAAGGAGTGCGCATAGTGATTGAACTTAAAAAGGATGCTTACCCGCAAAAAGTTTTAAACAAACTTTATTCGCTAACTGATCTTCAAAAAAACTTCGGTGTTAATATGTTGGCGCTGGTTGGCGGAATCGAGCCGCAAGTTTTGAATTTAAAATCAATTCTGGAAGAATACATAGCTCACAGGAAAATAGTTATCACCAGAAGGACTAAATATGATTTGGAAAAAGCCAAGGATCGGGCGCATATTTTGGAAGGGCTTAAAAAAGCGCTTGATCATATTGATGAAATAATAAACACTATCAAAAAATCCCCTACCAAAGAAGAAGCACATGCTAATTTGATGAAGAAATTCAAACTTTCCGATCGTCAGGCGACTGCCATTCTTGAAATGAGGCTGCAAACCTTGGCCGGTTTGGAACGTAAAAAAATCGAAGACGAATTAGCCGAAAAACTGAAACTTATTGCCGAACTGGAGTCGATTTTGAAAAGTGAAAATAAAATTTTAAAAATTGTAAAAGACGAGTTGGATCGAGTCAAGGAAAAATATGGCGATGAAAGAAAAACCAAAATCATAAAATCAGCTGTTGGAGAATTTAAACAGGAGGACCTGGTTCCTAACGAGGAAGCAATTATTACCATCTCCAAAGAAGGCTACATCAAGAGAATGGATCCGGCAGTTTACAAAGTGCAAAGACGAGGCGGCAAGGGCGTAATCGGCGCTACTACCAGAGAGGGTGATGAAATTCAGGAAATGCTGGGCGTAATGACTCATGATAATCTTCTTTTCTTCACTAACACCGGAAAAGTTTTTCAAACCAAGGCTTATGAAATCCCCGCTTCCACCAGAGTGGCTAAAGGCCAGTCAATTGTTAATTTCCTTTCTCTGAGTTCCGAGGAAAAAATTACCGCTCTTGTTGCCACCGGAAAAGATGACTCATACAAATATATGTTTATGGCGACAGAAAACGGAACAGTTAAAAAAACTAATTTGTCTGAATTCGAAAACGTTAGGCGTTCCGGGCTCATTGCCATTAAGCTGGAAAAAGGCGATGCCCTCTCTTGGGCGGAGGCGACGACCGGTAGCGATGAAGTTATTCTCACCACCCGAAAAGGCCAAGCCATCAGATATCGTGAATCTGATGTTCGTCCAATGGGTCGCGCGGCCGCTGGAGTCCGAGGCATCAAACTCAAAAGTGATGATAAAGTTGTGGGAATGGATGTGGTTTTCAAAGGACAGAAAGGCAATCAACTTTTGGTCATTGCGGAAAACGGTTATGGAAAACGAACTGATTTGAAATCATACAAAGTTCAAAAGCGAGGCGGCTCCGGAATAAAAACTGCGTCTGTCACTGCCAAAACCGGAAATCTTATCGGCGCCAAAGTAGTGAACCTTGATGACATCGAACAAGATCTCATTATGACATCAGAAAAAGGTCAGATCATCCGGATTGAACTCAAAAGCGTTTCCGTTCTCGGCCGGGCGACGCAAGGCGTCCGAGTAATGCGACCGCAACAGGGAGATAAAGTGTCTGCTATCACCGTTCTCTAATTAAAAGAAATAAAATCCATTACCAAAAATCTAAGGGAGTCCGCCTATGGAGGACGCCCACAGAGTGGAGACAAAGTGTCCGCAATCACGGTGTTGTAAAAAATATTTCGATAAAAAAAGGAACGCACATATGCGTTCCTTTTTTATTTCTTTTGTAATCCGGCAATAAAGCCCATTATCATCCATAACATCAGACTCCCCTGCTGGATGTCCCAGAAATAGTGGTCGAAGAACAATATGAAGATGAACCCTAGAAGAATGCCTTTGAAATAGCGGAGAGGAATAATCATTGACAATTCTTCTCGTTTGTTGCATAGTATAGATTTATCCTCTGCCATGTCTTCCCTCTTTCCTTCTCTTGGTTCGTTTGTTTTTTGTCTGATGATCAGTGTAGATTGTTTCACGTCTGACCCGTAGAATGTTCCACGTGGAACATTTTTTTCGGATTGGAACAATCTATAAAGAAAGATCATAAATAATACCAGGCCAACAACACCCAATTCACTCCAAATTAAAAGGAAAACATTATGAACTGGCTGAAATTGCCATGATTCCAGGATATTGTGACTGTATTCTTGCATATTCCATACAAACTGTCCTTGTCCTATGCCGAACATTAATTCCGTAATTTCTTTGATTGTTCCACGCCCACCCGAAATATGTTGCAAAGCAACATAGGCAGGTGAAACATTCATATATAACAATCGTTCATTTAGTGACTGAGAAATTAGTTTGCTAGCATCTTGTTTAAATACA
>JAKQLJ010000017.1 GCA_029567195.1 bacterium
AAAAAATAAAAGAAAAATAAAATTATTTGGCCAGTATGATAAAGAATACTCAAGCAATAAGCATTGTTTGTATTTGACCGAATTTTAATAAAACTTCATAATGGGGAATAATAAAGAGGAATATGCATTAAAATTAACCGAACAATACCGATGCTAAACGACACTGCTTCAAAAAATGAAAAAAGCAGATCGGAAGTTACCGAAGAAAAAAAAGAAAAAAGAAACAGAGAAGGGATTATTGATAATGAATTGGTAAGGATGGTGAAGGAAGAAAATCAGGAAAAATATGCGGAAATCATCGAAAGGTATCGAGGCAAACTTTTTGCCTATTTGTATCGTTTAATTGGAGAAAAAGAGGAGGCGGAAGATCTGCTTCAGGATGTTTTTATCAAAGCTTATCGTAATCTTTCCAGCTACGATGCCAACAGAAGATTTTCTTCTTGGATTTATCGCATAGCTCACAATGAAGCGGTCAATCATATAAAGAAAAAATCACTGAGAAAATTCATTCCTATTGATAACATTGTTTCTACCAAAGATAAGCTTAATTTTTCCAGTAATGAGGAAGATGCGCAAACCTCTTGGATCAGGAAGGAAACCAATAAGGAGCTGGATGATGCCATCAACAAGCTGCCCCTAAAATACAAACAGGTCTTGGTATTACGTTATTATTCGGACAAGTCTTATGAAGAAATAGGCGAAATATTAGGCAAGCCGGTAAATACCATAGGAACGCTTATTAAAAGGGCAAAAAACAGATTGTCATTGGAATTAAGCAATCCAAATAGCAGAGGATTGGGGGATTGATTATTTTTTTTCTTTATGCTAATATCTTCTTGTTGATTAAAAAAGTGCTTTTTGGCACTTCTTTAATTAAATTTAAAAGTTTAAATTATCGGCCTCATCGTCTATCGGTTAGGACATCAGGTTTTCATCCTGAAAAGAGGGGTTCGACTCCCCTTGAGGCTACACACTAAAATGAGGTTAATTCAAATCCTTGTTTTTTGTTGCCTTTGGTGAAGGCTGGAACTTTTTGATCGTTGATTTTTTTTAACTTGCAATTATTAATTTTTAATGATTTAATAAATTGCCAACTTCTTTAACAACCAACTAAAAGGAGATTATAGATATGGAAATCAGGGTGGAAGTCGAAATCAACAGTTGTAGCGATTGTAATAAACATTATCTCTACACATGCGAAGGTTCATTTTGCAAACACCCTAGAATACAGGAATTACTTGGGGGAAAAAACGGTCTGATCAGTAATGGCTTCGTTGGTAAAGGATTTCCTGCATGGTGTCCTCTCAAGCCTGAAAATGAAAATACTGATTTGAGAAAGTATCTGAAGTAATAGCCAAATAGGTATTGTGATAAATATCTATAGGAACGGTCGAGATTAATCCCTTGGCCGTTTTAAATTTTAATTAAAACACAACATTGAAATTCTTTGACTTCCTTCCACTTATATTAATGTGTTCTATCCTCTAATGGCAGATATAATAATGATATTTAAGCGATATTTTCTGTATATTTCATTTGTTTTCCGAATAATTGCCACTCTTTTAGTTCCGTAATAAGCTGGTTCCAAGAGTTTCCAACTTAGGCTACGAATTTACGAAAAATGGCTACAGTCAGCCATTTTTTGTTTATGCTATTGACTTATATTAGTTTTTATGATAAGCTTTTTTGTTGATGAAGTTCTTTCACATGTCGAGTTGCCAATCATAAATTTGATTTTTTGAATTTATATTTAGCGACTCAAGTTAAAGAAATTATATGCATATAACCAGATGAAAAAAGGAGGTTGGATATGTATTACAGGAGCAAGACTTTTGATAATATAAATGTGAAGTTCGGATGTCTTCCTAACGGTCTGCCCGGGAAGATAATATCTCTCAGGGGAATCGGAAAAACAATGGTATTTCCAAGCTCAGGGTTTAACCCTATGATAGGGAAAAGTTATTGCTGTTTTCTGGTAATAGCAAATACCCAATACATAGAAGGAAGTAATTGTTTTCCGGTTGCGCATGCAACTGCTTACAGTGATGACGAAGCTGGCTCGGGAGAAGGTTTCACCCATACTTGGAAAAATCGTCACAGAGAGGTAGGAACTTCTTTGGCTGATTTGGCCATCGGTCTGGCTGGCATTCGTGAGCAACTTCCTGATCAGCGAAAGATCGTGAACCTCGTCGCTGTGCGGGATTATAAGAGGGCGGTGGTTGTTTTCGCTCCTCAATACCCTGGTCGTGATCCTGTGGTCGATAACTTGCCGTCGATGAGGTTTTTCTACACCAAGGACAAGCAAGAACTCATTCCTGGAAAGAAATACCGGGCTGAAGAAATTTCAGCCGTTCGCACCGGCAGAAGAAATGCAAGAAATGTGGAAATTGTGGAGGTTGTTGTAAGGATTTTGTAAATGCCTTCACGTTCTTTTCGTGCATCAAGTTATTCTCGATTAGTGGTGCATTGTGAGGCGGGAGAGTTTTAAGCTTCCGCCTTTTTTATTTTTAATACTAAAAAGTAGTTTTCAATTTCTCCCAACCTCTTAATTCCGCCATAATCTGGTTCCAACTATTGAGCAAGCAGGCTACTTTTCAAGCAAAAAACAACTTTCTGCTGTTTTTTGCTTAATTTGCGGATTTTTTAAGCCATTTGCATAAAAACAAGGAAGTTATTATCATTAATGATATGGTTAAAAAGCTTTACAAGAAAGTAAAAAGCGTTATTTTCGCCAATCCGTCGTTGCTATATAAAGAAGAGATCCATCTTACTAATAAACCTTTCTTTTTTCAAGGAACAAACGGAGAGGCGATTTTGCTTATTCATGGTTGGACATCGACACCCTACGAAGTAAGGCGGCTGGGTATATATCTGAACGAAAATGGCTATACTGTTTCCGGTCCGATGCTTTCTGGTCACGGAACCGTGCCGAAAGATCTGGAAAATATAAAGTGGAGCAATTGGATGATGGATATCAAAAAAGCTTACGGAGAGCTTAAGGAAAATCACGAAAAAGTTTATGTTGGGGGAACTTCTATAGGCGCCAGTCTGGCTATCATGTTGGCTAAAGAAAAAGAGGAAATTCCGGGACTGATTTTGATGGCTGCTCCGTATAAGGTAAAATTTGAATTTTTGTCCATTCTTTTCGCCAAAATATTCAGTTTGTTTTTTCGATACAATAAAAAATATTATCCGCCGACTTTTGGAGTTTCTACCACCATCACTCGCCTTATTGCTTATCAGACATATCCTGTTTCCAGTGCTTTGGAAACCTTCTCCCTCATTAAAATCGCCCGAAAAAAATTGGAAAAGATAAAAATGCCGGCGTTTTTAATTCAGTCCAAAAGCGATCATATAGTTTCCAAAAACAGCATGGAAAAAATTTATGACAAAATAGGATCAAGAATAAAGAAGAAAAAATATATTCACCGTGCTTACCACACCTTTATTTCTGATATAAAAAACGAAAGCGTTTTTGAAGAAATATTGGATTTTATAAAAAGCAATTAAATTATCATTACGGCGAGTCTTTATTTGTGGTGAATGATATGAAAATAGCTATTTTCACCAACAATTATCTTCCCAATCCTTATGGCGTTTCAGCTTCCATTGAAACTTTTCGCCATGAGTTGGAACGTCTGGGTCATACTGTTTTTATTTTCGCTCCCAAATGGCCGGGATATACTGATGAAAATAAAAACGTTTTTCGTTATCCGGCCATCGATATAGAAATTAAAATCCGGTTTCCCATAGCCATCCCGTATTCTCTAAAAATCAGTAAAATTATTAAAAAGCTAGATATTGATGTGATTCATGCCCAGCATCCCAATCTTTTGGGAGGGGCAGCCATGAAATGGGCGAGAAAGCTTGCCCGCCGACGAGGCGGGAAAAAAATTCCCCTGGTCTTCACCTGGCACACTCTCTATGACCAATATACAAACTTCGTGCCTTTTTTGCCGTCTAAACTTTCCGCTTGGTACATCATCAAAAAGGCGGTTAATTTTGCCAACAAAGCTGACGCTGTTGTAGCGCCGACTGACTCCATTATTCCTGTTTTGAAAAAATGGGGGGTAAAAAAAGAAATTGTTCCCGTAGCCACGGGGGTGATGGAAAAAGAATTCGAAAATCCCGATCGAAAATTAATCAGAGACAAATTCAATATAGCAGATGATGAAATTCTGTTGCTTTTGATTTCCCGTTTAACTAGTGAAAAAAACGTGGAGTTCGTTCTTGCCTCCATAAAAGACATTTTGAAAAACCGCCAAAATGCGAAATTATTGATTTCTGGTGGCGGATATCTGGTGCCAAAAATAAAAGAATTCATCAAGCAGGAAAAATTAGAAGAAAAAATTATTCTTACCGGAGTGGTGGAAAGGAAGGAAATTAAAAATGTTTTTGCTGCCGGAGATATTTTTGTTTATGGCTCGAAATCGGAAACCCAGGGAATGATTTTGACGGAAGCCATGTATTCCGGACTTCCTGTGGTGGCTGTCAACGCTACCGGCTCCAATAGCTTGGTGTTAAATAATGCCAGCGGTTTTTTAGTGAAAGAAGACAAAAAAGAGTTTGGAAATGCCGTGGAAAAATTGATAAACGACAAAGATTTACGCCAAAGGTTCGGCGAAGCAGGCAAAAAAATCGCCCAGGATAATTTTACCAGCGCCATTTGCGCCAAAAAGATGCTGGGGGTGTATGAAAAGTGTCTGAACCACTGATTAGCACTGATGGGCACATGATGACACTTGATTTAAGAAAATGGAAAAATATATAAACAAAAATTATTATAAATCAGATATAACTGCAAAAATAATCGGTTGTGCCCAAAAAGTTCATCGGCAACTTGGCAACGGTTTTCAGGAAGTGATTTACCAAAGATCTCTAGAAATAGAATTCGAGAAGGAAAAATTAAAATTTGAAAGAGAGAAAGAAATGGATATATTTTATGAAGATAAGTTAATTGGCAATAGAAGAGTGGATTTTCTTGTTGATAAGGATATTATGGTTGAATTGAAAGCAATAACGAAATTAGAAGATGTGAATATTGCGCAACTCATAAATTATATCGAAGCTTATAAAGTTAAAGTTGGTTTACTTATTAATTTCGGAACAAAAAGCCTGCAAGTAAAAAGATACATAAAATAATTTCAGTGAAATCACGTGTGCTCAGGTGATAATCAGCGGTTCTGATTTATTCCAAATGAATATGTTTTGAAAACCTTTCAAGTTCGTCTGCCAAAAGCGGATGTTTTTTTAATCGGGGATCAAGATGCATGATGCTTTGCGCTTCTTCACGGGCGCACTTAACAAGTCGGATATTGGTAAGATTTTCCATAGTGATGTCAGGCAAACCTGATTGCAGAGTCCCAAAAAATTGTCCGGGACCCCTAAGCTCAAGATCGATTTTGGAAATTTCGAAGCCGTCATTGGTTTTTTCCATTGCCTTGAGCCGGGAAACGGATTTTGTAGAAGAATTTTCCGTGAAAAGAAAACAATACGACTGATGTTCTCCTCGGCCGACGCGGCCGCGGAATTGATGAAGCTGAGACAGGCCAAACCTCTCGGCATTTTCAATGATCATTACAGTGGCATTAGGGATATCAATTCCGACTTCTACGACTGAAGTAGAAACCAGGATTTGAGTTTTTTTGTTTTTAAATTCCTTCATAATCTTTTCTTTTTCTTTGGCTTTTAACCGGCCATGCATAAGACCGATTTTAAATTCGGAAAATATTTCAGATAATTTTTTATACTCTTCAGTGGCGGCCTTGACTTCAGACAAGACTTTTGATTCCTCAACCAGCGGAAAAATAACAAAAATCTGCCGACCAGAAGCAATCTCATGCCGGATAAAATTATAAATTTCTTTTCGTCCGGCCGGAGTGACGATCTTAGTGACGATCGGTTTTCTGTTGCGCGGCATTTCATCGAGAATCGAGAGGTCCAGACTGCCAAAAAAGGCAATAGCCAAAGTTCTTGGAATAGGGGTGGCGGTCATAGTGAGGAGATGGGGAATGGTATTATTTTTACCGTCACTTATATGCATAGTTTCACCCTGAAGCATAGCGCGTTGAGCGACACCGAAACGATGTTGCTCATCGATAATAACCAAGGCTAAATTTTTGAATTTCACGTCTTTTTGAATCAGGGCGTGAGTGCCGATAACCAGATTTGTTTGGCCGGTGGATATTTTTTGGAGAAGACCACTTCTCTTTTTATCATTCTTATGAAAGCGAGAATCCAGACTGGATCCCCGATCAGGTCGGGGATGACAATTAATAAGTTTATACGAATTAGTCAGCAATGCAATATTAAAATCATAATTTTCAAACAGCTTACAAAAGCTTTCAAAATGCTGGCGTGCCAAAACTTCCGTCGGCGCCATAATAGCCACCTGAAAACCTGAAGAAATAGCCTGGAGAGATGAAATGGCGGCGACAATAGTCTTTCCCGAGCCAACGTCTCCTTCCAACAGCCGGTTCATCGGTTTGGATTTTTCCAGATCCTTTAAGATTTCAAAGGAAGCTTTTCTTTGGGCGTCGGTTAATTTGAATGGCAGACGGGACACAAAATTTTTAATGAGCTCTTCCTCGAATGATATTCTTATGGAATTATTTTTATCCCATTGGTTTTTTATTTCCAGAGCCTTAAGCTGAACCAGGAACATTTCCTGGAAGGCGAATCGTTTTTGCGCTCTGATAAGCTTTTCTTTAGAATCGGGAAAATGAATTTGACTTAGGGCGGTATGAATATCATAAAGGTTAAATTTTTTCCTGATTTCAACCGGTAGGACATCGGGAATTTCACGGGCTGAAATGAGAAGCGGTTTTATCTGCCAACGGATCCATTTGGAAGAAATACCCGAGGTTTCGCTATAGATCGGAACCAGCCTGCCGGTGTTGGTTGCGTCCCGCGAAGCTTTTTCCCAAGCAGGACTGTTCATTGAAAAATATTTTCCGCGAATTTCCAATTTTCCTGACAATCTGACAATCGCTCTTTCCTTAAGGCTTTCCAAAATAAAAGGCTGGTTGAACCAAACGGCTTTTAGAGGTGTGCCGTTCTTATCTTGTAAAGTAATTTCAACAACGGTCATTCTGCGCTTAAAAATACGATTCAACTTCGTTTTTGTTATTTCTCCTTCAACTGTCACGCTTTCACCCAGATGGTCCTGGCTCAGTTCGACGGTTTTAGAAAAATCATCATAACGAAAGGGGAAATAAAAAAGGAGATCCCGAACCGTCAGAAGGCCCATTTTTTCTAAAACCTTCTGGTATTTGGGAGTTATTTTGGGAATGGATTTTAGGGGGGAATCTGGACGAATCATATATTATTTAGTATAAGGTATTATGTATAATGTATAAAGCGGCGTAAAATATTAAGGATGGCATCAGGGTAAAAATTTGTAATATAAAAAACTATGGCTGGTAAAAAATCAATCGGCATTTTTGATTCCGGATTTGGCGGACTCAGTGTTATGAAGGGCATTTTGAAAGAATTGCCCCAATATGATTATGTTTATCTTGGCGATACCGCCCGAGTGCCTTATGGCACGCGTTCAAAAAATACAATCTACCGATTTACCAGACAGGCGGTGGATTTTTTATCACAGAAAAATTGCGGACTTATCATTTTGGCTTGTAACACTGTTTCCAGCGAGGCTTTGTGGAAAATTCAACACGAATATGTTCCTCAAAAACATGGAGGCGAGAAAGTTCTTGGCGTTCTTATTCCGGCAATAGAGGAGGCGCTGAAAAAAACAAAAAACGGAAAAATAGGCATTATGGCGACGAACGCTACCGTAAAATCAAAAGCTTTTTTTAAAAAAACCAAAAAAATTGATTCGCGAATGAAAATTTTTCAGGTGGCTTGTCCGGCTTTAGTGCCGCTGATTGAAGCGGGGAGATACAACAGCCCGGAAATGGACGAGGCACTAAGGAAATATTTGAAACTTTTGTCCGGCAAGGAAATAGACACCTTGATTTTGGGCTGCACTCATTATGGAATAATTGAGGGAAAGATAAGGAAGATAATCGGCCAGCGCTTAAGTGTAATTTCCCAATCAAAAATAATAGCCGGAAAATTGAAAAATTACCTGGATAGGCATCCGGAGATAGAAAAAAGTCTCAGGAAAAATAAACGCCGGGTTTTTTATTCCACCGATCCGACTGATAATTTTGGGAATTTAGGAAGTAAATTTTTAGGGGAAAAAATAAAAGTGCAGAAAGCACTTTTGTGATATAATCTCGTGCGCTTAGCAGGAATTGAACCTGCGACCTTCTGGACCGCAACCAGACGCTCTATCCACTGAGCTATAAGCGCTTTTTATTTTTGTAAATCAACGGGATTTATCCGCCTCTGGCAAAATCTTCTGGACCCGTCTGCTTCGCGATTCAACTTATTAATGGAATAATTTTAAACTTTATTGTTTATTAATGATATATCAATTAAATAGTTAACTCTTGCTGGCAGGCCGCAACCAGACGCTCCCTGCCTGCATGCCTAACGGCATGTAAACCGGCAGGCAGGTATCCACTGAGCTATAAGCGCTTTTATTAAACAATATAAGATATAAAAGATAATATAGCAAGAGAAAAAACACGCACTTTGTCGGTCGCGTGTTTTTGATAAATTATCCGAAGATCACAAGCGCAAAAGCCTTTCCATCACTTCCATCATTCCTTCTTCCTGTTTTTTTTCCGGCAAGAAATCCAAAAGAATTTCCCTGATGTGCACCGGATCTTCTTCATGAATGGGAATGTGAACATAAGGAAGGAGGTAGCTTTTGTTTTTAAGGCTCAAAATTTTCATATGCGGCGGCTCATAAAAAATCCAGAACGATTCAATATTGTCAAAATCATACATCTCTTTCCCGGCTACCACGCCGTCATAGGTCAAGATGAAATCGAGAATTCTCGGCTCTTTTTGGATATAAATATAGCCTACCATGCCGATAAGAATAAAAGTGATGGCCATTATCAGGCTATCGGAATAAAGTGCCCAAACAACAATAGCGCCTAAAATTACAGTTATCCAGATATACCATTTTCTATCTCGCTCGTATTCTTCGAATTCTGGCGCTTTCCAATGGGCAAGGACGTCTGTGGAATGTTCCGGAATCATTTTTTCTTCTGCCGGTTCCAAAAGCGGCTTTTCATTGGAGCCATATAAAAAATTGTCTATTTTTCTTTCTCTTGCATCATCATGGCGCATATTGGCGTTAATGCTGTTTTTTTGACCCTGTTTTTCTATATACATTTTTTTGATTTTATTCTAGCTAAATATTATCACAGTTGAATTTAAATGACTAATTAATAAAATCCGGGGTTTACAAAGACCCTTATAATTGGTAATATGATGCTTATGGGATTAAGCCAAAGCGGGTTTTTGGAAGGGTGGCTGAGTGGCTGAAAGCAGCACACTGCTAATGTGTTGACCTCGAAAGGGGTCCGTGGGTTCGAATCCCACCCCTTCCGCCTTCAATCCGTCATATTGGATTTTCGGTTTGACAAAGTTCGCAGTAGTTTTGCGAAGACGACCAAGCGATCTCGGCGTAATATATCAAAATTTTTTGGGGGCATGTGAGTGTTTGTATTTTAGTTCTGTAGAAAAGCGGAGGAGTGCCCGAGTGGTTTAAGGGAACAGTCTTGAAAACTGTCGTATCGGAAACGGTACCGTGAGTTCGAATCTCACCTCCTCCGCATCAAGCTTGCGTTATCGAGCAAGACCCGAGAGCCACAAGGGTCGCTCAATAAGAAAGAACGCTAAGACCGCCTTATGGGCGGTTTTGAAGTTTCTCTGGCAGATATTTACATGGTTATAATTATGTAAAAATGGTATAATAGAGCTATGGAAAACGACCAAAAACATCTTAACTATAATGACACTATCAATCTCGGTTCTTATTATACACCAGAGGTTATTGTGGATTTGGCTTATTCCATTTTGCAAAAAAATATTCCAAACATTAAATATTTTACAATTTTAGATTCGTCTTGCGGATACGGTTCATTTTTAGCAAAAAAAGATATTGCAAAAAGATGGGTTGGAGCAGATATTGATCAAGAGGCTATTTCTGAAGCCAAGAAAATAATTGGCGATATTGATTATATCCATCTAAATTCACTCTCAAATGTTTGCCGCAAAAATCTTACAATTAGAAATGATGAAAAACTTATAGTCATAGGCAATCCGCCATATAATGACACCACATCCATAATTAGGAATTCTATAAAAGATGTTTCTATCCAAGACAAGATTGATACTGACATAAAAACCAGAGACTTGGGAATGTCGTTTTTGCTTTCTTACGATAAGCTCAAAGCAGATTATATTTGTGTTTTGCATCCCTTATCGTATCTAATTAAAAAAGCAAATTTTTCGTTACTTTCAAAATTTTCCAGAAACTATAAATTAATTGACGGAATAATTATAAGCAGTCATGAGTTTTCTAATACCTCTCGAGGCATGGCCTTTCCCATCCTAGTAGCTTTTTACAAAAGAGATCAGAGGGGAATGACTTATGATCATATTCAAAATTATAAATTTAAGGTTAAAGATGATGGCTCTTTCTGTTTGAATGATTTCGACACCATAGTTAATTATGTCCAAAAATATCCAAATAAAAAATATTTGAATAAAAACGACAAGCCAGTCGCAAAATTTTGGACGCTGAGAGATATAAACGCACTCAAGCGCAATCGTACTTTTATTGATTCTGATACCTATAACACCGTTTATGTATTAATGGAAAAACTCCCTTATTATTGTTATATTGATGTTTTCAAGCAATACGCAGATAGGATGCCATATTTTATTGGAAATTGTGATGTAATAATTGATAACAAAAAATTTAATGAGATAAAAGAATGCTTTGTTGCGCAAAGTATTCACACAAATCCCATTTTAAAAAATAAATTTAAATTTAGGGAAATTCCTAATGCTAAATTAAAAATAGAAAAATATTTTAAGGAATTATTAGGTAGTAAATTAGGTGAAAAATATGCCAAAAATTTTAATTAAAGAAAGGGAGCGTAAAATTGAAGTGCCAATACTGTTAACTGCTGTTAGCGGAAAAATTCGTGTTAAAAAACGCTCGATTGTGAATGAATATGGAACGCCAGTTGCGGTTAGACGAGATGGATTTTCTTTGAACAATTATGTAGAATGGCAAATTGGTTATGATGTTGTTAAGAAAGAAACTGAAAAGCTTGCGGAGTCATCTTTACCAGACACAGAGTTTATTGGTGCAAACGGGAAGACTAAAGCACTTTATGAATTATCAGAATATATTTGGTATTTTTATAAATGGAATATTGTGTCAAAAACAGATCTAGAGAATATTATCGATTATCTGAGTTTGATGCCAGGTAATAATTTAATTGATAATAATTCCGAGTTACAAATTGATCGTAGCCATCCAACGACCAAAAATATAAACGGATTTGATTTTGAATATACTCAAGTCAAATATCCTCTTCTGATCTATAAATTTAACGGATATGAAATTGTCACTGAAATAAAGATTACTGAGAAGCAATATGCTATTGGCACCCAACCCATGTTATATTTATGTTTCCCGATTACAGAGCTAAAATCGGAAACCAATTTAGTTGGACGAACTGCCAATGCAAAAGAAATTGCCCATTTTGAAATCTCAGAGAGCAATATTAAAGTGTTTTTGGAGATGTTAAAAATGTTTGGTATTTTGTCAAAAAATCACAAACACGACATTCTACAGATTATCAATACGATTATAAATTAGGCGGCGCGCCAGTCTCACTGGCACGAAATTCGGCGGTGGCGAAAGCGAGGGCGGGTAAAAATTCCTTCCCACCAACTTCCTTCCTTTTTGCCTGCTCGAGTGATTAGATTTCAAAATTTGCAATCCGGATTTTCATCAAAAAAGGTTCGGATTTTAACCAAAAGGCACTGCCAAGTTTTGCATTACCTATTTTTATGATAAACTATAAGCAATAAAAAACCAGTCAGGTTATGAAAAAGATTATGAAAAAAACAAACAGAAAATAATTCTTAAGAAGTCAGTTTTAAGCGTTAGTCAAAGAATGTTTTTTAGTTTTCTTTTGGTTTTTATTTTTGGTTTTTGCTTTGGAGCAAGGGCCAGCGCAACGACATATTATGTTAGTCAAAGCGCTACTAATGGATACAATATAGGAGTTGATACCAATAGCGGACAGACAAAGGAACTCCCGTTTCTTACTGTGGGGAAAGCGGTCAGTACTTATAGCGCCGGCGATACTATTGTGCTAAATGACGGAACATATTTAACAACCGCTGGAGGATCCGGAGCTGCATATCTGACATTGACAAAAGCAGTTACGATAAATGCTGAAACTACTCTCGGAGCTACAATAACATCAACCTCGGCATCTTATACCATCTATATAAATCCATCAGCAACGGGAACCTATACATTTGGAAGTTTAATTTTAAATTCTAATAACGTTTCTTATACATCTCTAACATTAGCCAACTCGGCATATAATCCAACTCTTGTTTTAAACGGAACCAGAATATTAAATCCCACCTTACGGGGGATAATAGTTACAGAAGGCAATCCCGCCTTAATTGATGTAAATGATGCTTCTATTTACATATCCAGTCTTAGCAATGCCGGAACGATATTTGATTTGTCTTATCTGGCGGCTGGGAACGTAGAGATAGATGGACTGACATTAAATGTTACCACAGCGGCTGGCGCGGCAAGCGTTGAAGGTATTAAGATAGTTTCTTCGACCGGAACAGGCTCAACAGTGAGCGTAAAAAATGTTACCGGCAGTGTTTCCAGTGCTGTTGGAAATGTGAATCCCGGAGTAATTTCAATAAACAATATTCCTTCGGCTGAAGTTTCAGATTTCGATATCACTCTAACCGCTGCCGGAACATATGGCATCAACATCATAACAGGAAGTGGCGCTAGCATTCACGACGGAACGATTAACTATAACGCTCCTGCTGGATATGCCATTTATTCCAATGCTCCGTCAATAAGCATTTATGGAAATACGGTTAGTAATAATAACACGGATCAGTCGAAAACTCCCCACGGAATAGCTATTTATAATACGACCGGCGGCCATGTCTATCAAAATAGCGTTTCTGGTTTTTGTCCTGCTTATCTTGCTGCCCTTACAGATGCCACGACAATGTTTGATTATAATATAGTTATGAATCCTTATGGGAATTATCAGCTCTATGCGAAAGGAGCCACAGGTTCGAAGTTTTATAACAACACGGTCTATGCCAGGACGGGATATAACGGAGTTTGTATGGGAATGCAGGACAATGGAGTAACCCATAGCACAGGAGTGGAATATAAAAACAATATTTGCTATGACTCATCGACAAGTCCTAAGTTTTTATTTACTGATGCGAATCAAACCGCAACATTTTCAAATAATCTCTATTATTCTCCCGAGGCATTAATAGCCACGTCTTGGCAATATGGAGGTTCAAATTATAGCACTTTTGCGAATTGGCAATCCGCAGAGGCTTCGGCAATATGGGGAGATCCGCTTTTTGTTTCTTCTTCCGACTATAATCTTCAATCTACTTCTCCTGCTATCAATGCCGGAATAGATGTTTCTCTTACTGCTGATTATGCGGGCAATCCAATTTGCGGTCTTCCTGATGTTGGCGCTTACGAAAATTGTGTTAGTGAGGAGGAGGAAGAAGAAGAAAACGATCTTAATGTTCATTCCGTTAAACTGACATCCACTGAAAACTCAGTTACTCTCAAATGGAAAACTGACAATAATACTAAATCAATCGTAAAATATGGGATAAATAAAAATATTAGAAAAAATAAAAAAGATAATGATAAGGAAAAAAATCACAAAATGACCATAAAAAATCTTCTTCCTAACACTCAATACTACTTTAAGATAAAAGCCAAGGATAGTGAAAATAATGAGGATTCCAGTCGGGTTCATTCTATAAAAACATTGCCAAGGACAGTGATTGCCCGAACAGTCTTGTCATCTCAGAAAGAAAATCAAGCCAAGAACGAAACCGCACCTAACGCTTGCTCGTATGTCGTAGAGCCCGGCGATGCCTTATGGAGTATTGCTAAAAAAATATACGGCGATCCCACAGCTTACTTGTTGATCATTGAGAAAAATAAAAATAATTATCCGAATATCGGATCAAAACTGTTAGTCGGGCAAAAATTAACTTTTGATTGCGATAATTAGTAAAATTAATATAATCATTATCTAAAATATTTTTATAAATTTCTATCACCGACGATTTACTTTTCCGGCCGACTGTGCTAAAATACGAATAAAGAAGGAATTTATGCTGGAACAAGAACTGCAAAAATTGGGATTGTCGGATAAAGAGGCGAGAATATACCTAGCTTCGCTTCAGCTTGGCAAATCGCCGGTTCAGGAGATTGCCGAGCAGGCGAAAGTTAATCGTGGAACGGCTTATGATATCATCCGGTCTTTAATGAATAAGGGTCTAATGAGCTCATTTGATCAAGGCAAAAAAACCTATTTCACGGCCGAATCGCCGGAGCGGCTTTCTAGTCTCATAAAAATCCAAGGAGAAGAACTAAAGCTTAAGGAAAAGGAATTTTCCAAATATCTACCGGAGCTGCGTTCGATGTATGGATCGGCGGATAATAAGCCTAAAGTGAAGTATTATGAAGGCAGAGAAGGCATACTTGCTATTCAGGAGGAATGTCTTAAGGTGAAAACAAAAAATATATATGGGATTACATGCCTTGATACAGTTGCTAATTTGTTTCCCGAAACATTTAAATATTATTCACCAAAAAGAATATCCAAAGGAATACAATCAAAAGTTATTTATACGACAATAAATGTGCCCCCGCTTAACCATGAGGATGACAAAATATCTCTTCGCGAAATGAAGCACATTCCTCATGAAGAATTTCCTTTTTCTATAGATATAACGATTTTTGATAATAAAGTTGCTTTTAGGTCATTAAATGAGGAAAAACCAGGCGGAGTTATTATAGAAGATAAACAGATTGCTGAATCTATGGTGGCAATATTTAACCGACTTTGGGAAAAATGATTAGAGTTTCTTCTACATTTATTGAAGAGTGAAATGCCTATAATAAGGGCATTTTTTGATATAATTGGAGTTTCGTAGATATAGATTGACAAAATCAGAAATAGGTGCTATACTTCCTGCAGTTGGTTTATTATAGCAGAAAGGAGGTAAAATACAGTGGGCGGATTCTAGCTGAAAAAGCTTCATTAACAGAAAGGATTGTGTAGATGCGGCGATTTTATCGGATTTAGGTTAAGAATGGCTAAAATGAGCGATTTATTGTTATGATCGCCAGCGTCCGCAAAAGGCAAGGGAGTTGTACTGTTTATTCAAGAAGGCAGGGAGAACACTTTGACACCCTGCAACCGCGGGAAAACGCTTGAAACCCGCGGCGTAATATGACAAGGCGCTCGCTGATCTTCCCAAAGAGGACGACACGAGCGCCTCTTTTTTTATCTATTTTTTATGTTTTCAAAAGCTTGAAAAAACACGGATAAAAAATAATAGGCATAAGTCTGCTAAATTATAATACTAAAATAAGGCTTAAATAGTGTATAAAACAACAATGACAAAAAATAATGTAGAAAAGACTTGACAAAATTTCAGTCGTTTGCTATACTCCCAAAGTCAAGCTAAAAGATAGATTCGTCTGGCGCTGGTTATAAGTAATATATTTTGAACCAGAAATAAAGATGAATCACTTATCTGTTTGATAAGATAAAAAATACGGTGAATATCAGGCCCTTTGACAACTTACCCTCACTTTTCTTCGCAAATTAGCTTTGTTGGGAGAAGTGAGGGAGTTATATCACATTCAACTTTTACCCGATTTGTAAATAGTTCTAAATTTTTAGAGGGAAAAACATTGGGTTTTTTCAATCAAATCACTCTTGCTTAGGGAGGTTACAATGATCAAGAAACACAAGATCTTTCAAGTAATCCAGGAGGGAGTAATCCCGAATGGAGGCAGGGTCGAACGCTGGAAAAGCTGCAACGGAGAGTTCCATGTGGACTTTCTGATTGAGCTTTTCTTCGAGGAGAATGGTGAGGTCGCATTTGCCAGGCAACTTTTAGAAATAGAAGTCGGCCAGTGCGATTGTCAAATCATTCTCAAATACACTTTCCCTTTTTCCCAGGATGAATCCGATGAATTTGACTGGGACGATGATCTACTAGCTGCAATGGAGGCTGGTAGATTAGAAAACTTCGCTACTCTCTAAAAGTTTGTAAATAGTTATAAATTTTTAGAGGGAAAAACATTGGGTTTTTCCGATTGTCCTTTCGCTTTATTATAGGAGGCATACCATGCGCGACTGCTGCTATATAATTTTCGAAACCGTCGAAGAAGGAACCACCCTCGATGGCGGCGTGGTTTTGCGGTCAAAAGGCTGCAATGGAGAAAATCATATGGATTTTCTTCATACGGTCTGTTATGACCAAGACGGGGGAGTTGAATGGTCCGATGAGTTAGCTTATATCAATCGGGGCCGTTGTGATCATGGATGGTTTACTACATCCCGCCGTCTTTGCTGATAACTCCTTCCCGGATGAATATCATTGTCCGGTCGCACAGCTACCAGCTGGAATGAGGGCTGGTAGATTAAAAAACTTCGCAACTCTCTAAGACATCTTTATTTACTAATGTGAGTCGAGATGTCTTAGAGGGGATTTGTTTTCCTCTTGCACTCTGCAAGATTTACCTCTGCACCATTTCTACGTCGATTATTTTTGAAGAAATAATTTAATTAGAAATGGTGCGGGGTGGGACAAAATTTTTACCTGCGAAGTTTTTATTTTGTTTAAAATCTCATCGAGATGATCTTGTGGAGTCCAAGAGGGAAGCAAATTATTCTCGCAGTAGTTTTGCTAGTTTCTTCAGAGTAAAAAACTAGCCTACGGCGTAGCTGAAACGTCGTGGAACACGGAATTATTTCGTGGCCGGAAAGATTTCGGGTTTCCTGGGAACCTACTTATCTTTTCAGCAAGGATCAGAGAAGGGGAGAACTGGTCTAAATCAGCGATTATAAACTTCGCTTCCCTTAAAAAATTTTTATTTGAAAAGAAATTTTTTAAGGGAAATAAAAACTAAAACAATCAGACTGCCGTGGAGGGGTTATGGCAGATCAAATCATTCGTATTTCCGGCCAGTATCGTACTTACTCTTGGACAAGAGGTCTTGCACCTCAACGTCCGGTGCGGTCGCTGGAAGAAGAGGCTCGGAGAAATCCGCAGGCCGTTATCTTCCGCCTTCTCAATGAGGGTCGTGAAGATGAGGCTGAGAATTTTTTCCAACGCTTCGTCCAGTAAGGCCACTGCTTATCCCATAGCAGAATATAAAATGGGCGTAATACTCCGGGGAAGCACCGGGGCGCGAGATGCCTGTCTCCCGCGTACAATCAAGTTTTAGCGGACAGGAAAAATGAGAGTGATAAAAACTTCGCACTCTCTAAAAGATTATTTTTCTAAGTAATTTTTTAGAGGGAAAAAACTTCGCAAATGATTTGCGGGGTTTTTCATTCCAAAACAATTTAAAGGGAGTGAGACATGCCAATTATCGAACGTTATGGAGAAAGAACACCGTGGCTGGAATCCAAGCATATAGAGGAGGAAAAAATGAAAAAAGTGTTGTGGTTTTCAAGGCATGAGTTGTCTCCGGAGCAGTTGGCCGATCTCAAGCGGATTTTTGGGGAGGTTGAAGTAAATCAGATCAACCAAACCATCAATCACGCCTCTGAGATCAAGGCAGACATCGAAGCAGCCGATGTTATCGCCATTGTCGCCCCGCTGCCTCTCCAGCAGGAATTCTTGCAACTGTCTGGAGTGAAGCCTGTAATATTCTGCAAGAACGCCCGTATTGTCGACCCGGTGGACAATACTAAGGTAACGTTCCAGCACACCGGGTGGTTCCGGATTAAGGAGATAAAAGTGGTTTTTGAGCCGCTCTAATCCTGAAACGGACCAAGACGGAGAGTGTAAAAACTTCGCTCTCCTATAAAAATATTCTTTGAGAAGAATATTTTTATAGGAGCAGTGGGATATGGCAGTGGTTTCCACGCATACCCGTGGTGAGAGATCAAAAAAAGAGGCACACATGCCAGTTTATGAAGGTGGTGATATTCCGATGAATCATTGTGAACAAAACGAAGAACCCAAAAATAAGGAAAAAGAAATGGAAGAAAAAAAGAGTTCATTGCTGGTAATTAGAGGAATTGTTGTAGTTGCAGAGAGTGGCCGCGGTGCCGAGGAACTTATGCAGTCGGCACTCGTGCGTTTGGCAAAAATCTTAACAGAAGGAGAAAGGAATGAAAAAGAAAAAAGTTCTCAAGCCCCGCCTCCCGCGTGAGGCGCAGGAAGTGCTTCGCCACCGCGGCGGAGCACATAGCCAGAACGGATACGACCACGCCAAAGAAAGGAGAAAGAATAAGGTGCGGTGAAGAAAGTGGAGGGCACAATAAAAACTTCGCGCTCTCTAAAAGATAATATCAAAATAAAAATGATTAATATTATTTTTTAGAGGGAAAATATTTCATCAATTAACAACGAAAACGTAAAAGGAGAGAAGCATGTATACGGTAAAAGACAATGGGTTGCGTCACGGATTGCTTCATAATTCCGGTCAAGGACAACTGATTTAGGAAATGGAAGAAAAGTTCATGAATACTGGCGAGGAACAAGTTTTCATAACGCACATTGAAGAATCCGAGGGTTTTATGGAACCTAAAGACATTTACGAGGTGACTTGCACCCTTAAAGTACGGGATGAAGTGAATAGGGTGGGTTATTGGACATATCGGAAAAACAAATTTACTAACAGGAGGCAAGCCATGAGATTCAAAGGTAATCCGTTCCAAAAGACCAGCTACAACGATTCAAAAACTCCCCGTAATCTACTCGAAGTTGTTGCTGTTGCCGCTCGTGATCTCAAGCTCGATCTGGTTAATGGTTGCTGTCACAACATCTGGCTAGAAGCTCGCTCTCGCTCTGCCGAAAGGCGCATCCTCGCTCATGCTGAAACTCTCTCGGAAAAAGATCCTCGCATTCTCGCTACAGTTGAGTCGTTCAAAATCGCTCTCCGCTCATATGTTTGTTCCTTCCGTTAATTCACCTCAAAGGCTTATGCTTGAGCCTAGTAATAGAATCAAGCAACGTGAAAAAATTTCGCAATCAAAAAACTTCGTGCTCTCTAAAATAATTTTTATTTAAGAATTATTTTAGAGGGAATTTGAAAAAACAACCGAAGTCTATGTTCAAATTTTTTTTGGGGCCAATTAGATAAAATATTTTTATAAAAAAATCGCCAAAAGTTTCTTATTTGGCGATTTTGTGTTATAATAAAACAAATGAAAAAAAGTAAAAATAAAAATATGAAAAAAAATAAAAAAGATATAAGTGTCGGCCTTTTTTATCCATGGAAAATTTTTCTGATTTTTTCTATCGCTTTTTTAAACCTGCTTACTTATTTTTTAGTTCTTCATTTTAAAATCCCGCTTTTTCTTGATACTTGGGCGACGGCCTTAGGAACGCTTCTTGGCGGTCTTCCGGTCGGAATTATCGGAGGTGTCCTGTATAACGTGGTTTTGTCTTCTGTAACCGGAGGTCCGGTTTCCATTATCTGGGCGCTATCCAGCATTCTTATAGCGATAATGACCTGGGTTTTCTGGGAAAGGGGATGGATGGATATTAAAAAACCAAAAATGGTTTTAGTTTCAGGGCTTATTACCGGATTTTTTAACGGCATGCTTACTCTTCTCATCAGCTTTGCTTTTTTTGACGGACTGCCTACTTTTGAGCCAACGGCGGTGATTTGGGAAAAATGTTATAATCTTTTCGGCGGTAATATCGTGGCAGCCGGACTTTTTGAGCATATGGGGGTGGAAATTGTCGATAAAACCTTGGTTTTTTTCATTGCCGCGTTTTTGCTTGATCTTCTAACAAGAAACAGAAAAAAAAGAAAAAACAAAAAACCTGCCTTGATCAAGAAAAAAGCGCTCCGGAAGAAGTAGTTTATTTTTGTAAAATTTTTTTGTGTGCCATAAACGCGTCTTTTTTTGAGCGCGTTTTAATTTATTGGCTGTCTTGACAAAATCTTTTTTTCATCTTAAATTAACAGGAAAGCGTTTTGAGGCGTCAAGTTAATTTATCCCGTTATAAACCAAAGGAGGAGGGTAGCTAATGAAATCGGGATTTTTTATTTTTCTGTCTTTCATCGCGCTTGTTTTTTTGACAGTTCCTTCAAATGTGGTTGCGCAAAGCGCTGTTCAAGGTCCAAAAGAAGTAGTGGCGGCGGCATCAAGCGAATTTATTTCAGTCATGGAAAAGAACATTTCCCAAAAGGAAAAGAAAGCGGAATTGGGATGGCTAGTCGACCAATATTTCGACTTGGTGGAAATGGGAAGGAGATCTTTGGGTCCGGTTTTTAAGCGGATAGGGGAAAAAGAACGCTCCCGTTTTCTAGATTTATTCCCTAAGGCTTTTTCCAAAACCAACGATTTTGTCAAAAAGATATTCGATTTTCAGGATGAAAAAATACGAATAATCAAGGAAGAAACAAAAGACAATGTAGCGGTGGTTTATACAAATGTCATAGGCAGCCGGATGAAGGATGATGGCGTAAGCGTGAACTACCGGCTTATTCTGAAAGATGGAAAGTGGAAGATTTACGACATTCTCATTGAAGACATCAATTGGAGCTGCATTTTGTCGTATAAGGATGAATTTTCAATAGGAGAGAGAATAAGAGGCGATTCGATCTCCGGCCTGCTGGCGTATCTGGAAGAAAAAATAAACAAGGAAGAGCAATCTCTTTCGAACTAAATACGGGAACCCCCAAAGGGGTTCCTCTTTTTCTTTTCAAAAAAATAATTTTGTTGTTATAATAAACCAGGGAAAATAAATTTTACCGGGGCATAGTATACCGGTAGTACGCACCCATGGGGTGGGCGTAGACTGGGTTCGATTCCCAGTGCCCCGACATTCTGAGGCGAGCGATTTTTTTGAATTCCTGCCGGCTGACGGGCAGGCAGACAGAAATTGCCGGTATCCTGACTGGTAAAGACTTTGATAAAAGCTAAAAAATAGATTTTTTTAGTTACAGATCGAACAATAATTTTAAATATAAAATCAGTTTCAAAAGACAAAAAACGGGAACCCTGATGGGTTCCCTAGTCTTCGGTATAAGGAAGATGTTTTCTCTCGTGAGCTCTTGATTGAGCTATGAGAGATCGGAGAAGTTTCCGAGAAAAAACCGGCTTGGTTTTTTCCACAACAAATCCTTCATTTTGCAGCGCTTTTTTTACCGCGCGGCTATAAGGTTTGTAACTGTCATTTTCCAAATTTACCTCTCTGGCGGCGGCGCAGAAAGCTGTGTAAAATTCGGCTTCTTTATGGGGCCTGCCCGCTTCTCCTAAAATTTCTTTTGTTCTTGCGGTCAATCCTTCTAAGTTGGCCATTTTTCCCTCCTTTTAGGGAAAAAAAGGTTAATAATAAGGAACTGATACTAACTTAATATTATAGCACGATTTATCCTATTTTGCAAGTGCCATCAACTGTCCATTTCTTGTCTGGCTATCACCACGCTCAATACCGATGAAGCGCCGTGGAATTTTAAAACTTTTCCGCACTCAAACATAGTGGCGCCGGTGGTAGAAATATCATCCACCAGAAGCACTTTTTTATCTTTCAAAATATTTTTTTCCGTATTTTTCTCATTAAAACGGAACATATTTTTGATATTTTTCTTGCGTTCCTGATAGTTTTTTATTTTCATCTGAGGCGAAGTATGTTTTTTTCTTTCCAAAACATCGGAAAAAACGGGAATAGAAAAGCCTGGTGCAAGGTTCTGGCTGATGAAACGGGATAAAAGTTCCGCCTGATTGAACCCCCGCCAGCGCAATCGCCTTTTATGAAGGGGGACGGGGATGATGGCATCGGGAAGAGGCAGGTTATTTTTGAGGATAGCTGAGACAAGAATTTTTCCCAATGTCTGGGAAAGCTCGCTGATGAAATTATATTTATAAGCATAAACCAAGCGGGAAATATTGTTTTCCTTATATTTGGTGGCGCATATCAGGGCGTCAATGGGAATGATAATGCTTTTGGCTAAAAATAATTGGCGGCATTTTTGGCAAAGGCGGCCGCTGTCGGTTATTTCTTTTTCACAATAAGGGCAGACCTGAAAATCGAGAAGAACTATTTTTTCATTGCATTCCGGACATAACCACTCCGAACCTTTCCTGCAAAAAAGACAGGAAACGGGGAAGAGCGTGTCCAGAATTAACTTTTTAACAGGTTTTGCAATTAAAAATTCGATAAGATTAAAATTATTTTAGGATAATTTTATTATCTTTTGCGGCAATAACGATTTTATTCTTCTTCACTTCGTCTTTCATTATCATTTTGGCTATTTTATCCTCGATCATTTCCTGAATATTTTTTCTGATAAGTCTGGCTCCCTGATTTTTGGCCGAAGCTTTCTTGGCGATAATTTTAAAAACGCCCTTTCTAATTTCCAAAGTTAAATTCTGTTTTTGAAGCCTGCGTCTAAGATTTTCCGTTTCTGTCCGGGCTATTTTTTCCATCGCCGAAGGGGAGAGCGGACTGAATACCAAAATATGATCCAGGCGGTTCAAGAGCTCCGGACGGATTTTTTCTTCCAGCTCCTTTAGGGCCGATTCTTTGGTCAGGGCAATTGTTTTTCCTTTGGAGGATGTTTTTTTATCAGAAAATCCCAAAGGAGACGAAGAAATTTCATTAAATTCCCTGGTGCCGATATTGGTAGTGAGGATAATAATGGTATTTTTGAAATTTACCTCCAATCCTTGGGCATCAGTCAGTATTCCTTCTTCTAAAATTTGCAAAAGAATATTAAAAATATCACTGTGGGCTTTTTCTATCTCATCAAAAAGAACCACGGAATATGGCTGGCGGCGAATTTTTTCCGTCAGTCTTCCGCCTTCGCCATAACCGACGTATCCGGCCGGCGAACCGATAAGGCCGGAAACGTTATGGCGCTCCATAAATTCGCTCATATCAATCCGAACCAAGTTTTTTTCGTTTTCAAAAAATTCTTTGGCCAAAACTTTGGCAGTCAGGGTTTTTCCCACTCCAGTGGGTCCGAGAAAAAGAAATGAACCCAGCGGCCGGTCAGGGCTGGAAATGCCGAATTGCGATCTGGTAAGAACGCTGGATATTTTTTCCACCGCCTCTTTTTGTCCGATTATTTTTTCATTCAGAACTTTGGAAATCTTCTTTATTTTTTGGTTTTTTGCCCGGGCTATTTTTTCCATCGGAATGCCGGAAATTTTAGCGACCGTTTCCATAATATCTTCTTTTTGAATGATGACGCTTTTTTCTTTTTCCTGCTTTTCCTGGTTGTTTTTGAGAAAAGTGATTTTTGCCTCCATTTCTTTTTCCAGATCTTTGAGGCCGATGGCGTTTTCATATTTTTCTTTGGTGATATGCAATTCTTTTTCTTTCATTATTTCCTGTTTCTGCCTTTCTAATAATCGTATTTTTCTGTTCATATCGGAAATTCCCTGCTTTGACCGCAATTGGGAAGCGGCTTCATCGATAATGTCGATGGCCTTGTCAGGTAAAAATCTTTCCTGGATATAGCGGCAGCTGAGATCGACGGCCAGTCCGACAGCCTCGTCAGTTATGGAGATATTGTGGAAAACTTCGTAGTCATTTTTAATTCCTAACAGGATTTTTTTAGTTTCTTCTTTCCCCGGCTCTTTGATATGAACCAATTGGAATCTTCGATCCAAGGCGGCATCTTTTTCTATGTGCTGTTTGTATTCTTTCAAAGTAGTGGCCCCGATAAGCCGCACCTCTCCTCGGGAAAGTGCCGGCTTTATGATGTTGGCCAGGTCCAGGCTTCCGGCGATGTTTCCCGCTCCGACAATATTATGGATTTCATCGATAAAAAGAATGATGTCCTTATTTTGGGAAACTTCTTTTATTATTTCCTTTAATCTCATTTCAAATTCTCCCCGGAAGCTCGTTCCGGCAATAAGGGCGGCGACATCCAGATTCATTATTTTTTTGCCGAAAAGGAAAGGAGGAACCAGATCATTATTTATAAGTTGGGCGAGTTTGCCCACGATGGCTGTTTTTCCTACTCCCGGCTGGCCGATAAGGAGAGGATTGTTTTTGTTTTTTCTCCCCAAAATATTTATAATTCTGGCTACTTCCTTGTCTCTGCCTATAATCGATTCATTTTTGGACGATATTTCTTCATTGAGATTCAGGCAAAATTTATTCAAATAGGGAGTTTTCTCTAAATCGGGAGAATTGATATTTTTTACTCCGGTGCTTATTTCAGGAAACATCGGCATATCCGGAAATCCAGACAGCATATCTTTGAGTCCGGAAAGAAGCTCTTTGGGATCAGAAAAAATAATGTCCTCTGAAGGGATTTTTTTAATGGAAGGTTTTTTAAAATTTTGGCGGTTTTTTCTGGTTATCTTTGGAACGGAAGAGATGATTTTTTTTATTTTTCCGTCAGGATTGTTTAACAGGGCATAAGTCAGATGTTCCGTTCCTACATAAGAATAATTGAGATTTTTAGCGATAGAAAAAGCCTTAACCAGCACATTTTTAGTTTCCGGAGAAAGAAAAAATTTTTCTCTTCTGCCGGATTTTTTGCTGTTTTTTTTGTTTGGTGCCAGTATTTTTTTGAAATTTTCCTTTTTTATGCCCATATCTTTCAAAATGGTGGATCCCAGACTGCCTTTTTCCAAAAAAACAGAATAAAAAACATGAATATTTTCTACTTTTAGGGAATTTTGCTTCTGAGCCACATATTGGGCGCGAAGAAGAGTATTTTTGGCATGAGCCGTCAATTTTTGGCCGGCTTTTTTTTGAGCTAAGAAATCAAAAGAATTTGTCATAAAAATATAGCTAGTCAGTTTACTTATTACTTAGTCTATTTTTAAAAAGGATCAATGTCAAATAAGGGTAAAAAAAGTGTTTTTTCGGGTGTGGATAACTTTTTAGGACACGTTGCATAGTTTATAATTCAAAAATGTGTTATAATTATTTTGCGATAATATTTTTTTAAGAAAAATCAATACAAAGATAAAATGTTTGGACTGAATTTTGGTAAAAACACGTTTGTTGGAATTGACATTGGCACTTCCGCTATTAAGGCAATGGAGATAAAAGTTTCCGGTGGAAAACCTGTTCTTTCCAATTATGCCTGGGCGGCCATTCCTGAATTTTCCGGGCGTGATGATATCGGCTCCTCCTATTTCGAAACAGCATTTCCCCAATATTTGCAAAGGCTGATGAAGGAGTCGAAAATGGACAGTGGTAATATTTATATTTCCGTCCCGGCTTTTGGCGGTCTCATTACTTTTATAGAATTTCCCCAGATGAACGAGGGCGATATGGAGCAGGCGATAAAATTTGAAGCGCACAAATATATTCCCACTTCGCTCGATGAAGTGGTTCTCAGCTGGGATATTATTGGAAAAACGGAAAATGGAAATGAAAAAAAAGAAGGAGCGGAAGCAGGTTTGGAAGAAACAAAAAGAATGAATAGGGGCAACGTTCAGGTTCTTTTGGTAGCGGCTTCAAAAGCCAGGGTCATGCGGTATGAAAAAGTGGTTTACGGGGCGGGAATGAAAATAAAGTCTATTGAGTTGGAAAGTTTTTCCCTTGTCCGTTCGCTTGTCGGCAATGATCCGGGTCGATTCGTTATTATTGACATAGGCTCGAGAGTGTGCAATATGGTTTTGGTGGACAAGGGAATCATCAGGTCCAACAGGAATATTGATGCTGGCGGAAGAGATATGACAAAAATGATAGCCAAAAGCATGGGAATAGACTTTGAAAGGGCGGAGAAAATGAAAATTTCAGGAAAAGATTTTTTTGCCAAAGACTCTTATATCAACTTTTCTGTTTTGGAAATGATTTCCGGGGAAGTTAGGCGGATGATCAGCTCCTGTTACAAAAATCAGGAAAATGTGCGAATGGACGGAATAATTCTTTCCGGCGGTTCGGCTAATTTGTATGGCTTGGAGAATTATTTTACCAATTCTTTGGGAATCAAAACATTAATGGGCAATCCTTTCGGCAGGATCAATTATGACAAAAAACTGGAGCCGATAATAAAAAATATTCAGGCGAAATTTGCCGTTTCTGCGGGGCTGGCTCTTCAGGGGGCGGATAACTTTTTAAATAATAAAAAATAAAAAATTAAATAAATTTAGAACTGCTGAATAAGGTGGTTCGTAAAAACAAAAATATGGCAAATATAAATTTGGTTACGGAGCCGGAAAAGCAAAAAAGCAAAATAGCCGAGGGCGGCTTGGCGATAATAACTCTGGTGTTTGTCCTGATAATGCTGCTTTATGCCGGGCTGGTTTTTTATAACAAAACCTTGACGGGCAAAATTAGCAATGTCAAGGCCCAATATGAGTCAAAATATCAGGAGATGGTTTCCGGAGAATCCACCAAAACCGTTTTGGATTTTAATAACAGAATAACCATTTCCAAAGAATCTTTGAAACAGGAAAAAAACATGGTTGAGGATTTGGCCCAGATTGAAAAATCAATAATTTCCGGAGTCTTCCTTGATTCTTACGAATATGATCAAAAGGGCAATGCCATAACTCTGAATTGCATGGGAGACAACTACAACAAGGTAGCCAAGCAGATAGTCAATTTTAAAAGCAATGAATATTTTCCCAATGTTACTTCCGGTGAAACCACATTGGACAAAGAAAAGGGAAAAATTAGTTTTAAAATAATTCTTTCTTTAAATAAGTAACTTCTAATGCAGGGTAGAGTTTTAAAAATTTACCCGTATTAGCAAAAATAAATATGAAATTAAAAATATTACTTCCCCCGCTACTTATCGTAGGCATTATAATAGTCGCCATCTGGATGGTTTATCCGGCCTATACCAACGGGGCGGATGGCTTCAAGGAAAAAAGGGCGGAGCTGAAAGCGGAAGAGGAAAAACTGACCAATGTGGAGAATAAGATTGAGAATGTAAAGAAGCTTTCCGCTCAACTTTCTTCCATTACTGATAAAAAAGAAGAAATTGTTTCCTACATTCCGGAAACTATAAAAGAGGAACAAATAATCGACAATGTCAATTTTATTGCCGGAGAAGAAGGGTTGTCTGTCAAGAATATTTCCGTTGTCCAGCCTAAAGCCAAAGCCGTTGATACGGAGATGACGGACGAAGAGCTGGAAGCTTCCGGTCTTGAAGTGCCGGCAATAAAGAAACCGGAAGCCACCCTTTTTGATGTCGAGGTTTCTATGGTGGGGAATTATGATAAGATAAAAAACTTTTTGGACAAAGTTCATCGTTTTCATCGCTTTAAACGTTTTGATACGATAGAGATAAAAAAATATGCTTCTGAAAAAGAAGGAGATACGGTTTCTGGCTTACAATTGGACGCCGTTCTTAGTTTTAATTTTTACAAAAAATCAAATAAACCGGCGGATATGGAAGATCCGGTCTTTGCCAATGGCAACTTCAGCGGATTGCAAATTGTTGATGATATAAAAAACAAGAAAAATATCAGCATGTTGAAAATGGAAGCCGAGCAAGCCGGTCGAGTTGATCCATTTTCTCCCTAATTAATGATGAATAACGACAGCCAAAATACCAATAAGCAGAAAGACGATCCCGCTATTAGTGGAAAATCCATTGCGGATGATTTTTCTGTTTCTCTGAAAAAGGAATCTGGAGCGGCAACAGAAAAAAATAAGGAAAAAAAAATTTCCATTGCCGTCCTGAACGAATTGCCGGCTAAAGTCAAAAACGACGTCATTAATCTTATCCCGGAAGAAGTAGCCAGGAAATATAAGATTGCCGCTTTTGAAAAAAAAGGGAATTTGGTGAAAATTGCGGCAGTAGATCCGCAGGATATAAACGCTCTCAACGCCTTGCGTTTTGTGGCGGAAAAGGAAGAAATTGAATTGGATATTTATCAAACCTCTGAAGGGATTTTTGAAGACATTCTGAATTTTTATAGCGGTCCGAGCGAAATGATAAAAAAGGCGGTTACGTCTTTTAAACAGGGAAATGTTGATGACTTGGAAATAACAGGGATAAAAAAAACTTCAGAAAAAGAAATATTAAAAGATGCCCCGCTGGCCAAATTGGTTCAGGTAGTAATCAGCCATGCCATTGAAGGAAAAGCCAGCGATATCCATATCGAACCGATGGAAGGGGATTACAGGGTGCGTTTCAGAGTGGATGGAATTTTGCATGTCAGCCTTGTTTTGCCCAAAGAAATTGGTCCGGCGGTAATTTCAAGAATTAAAATTCTGGCCAATCTGAAGATTGATGAAAAAAGGAAGCCGCAGGATGGACGTTTTCGGCTTAACAATGAAGGCAAGGATATAGATTTTCGCGTTTCCACTTTGCCGGTCATAGACGGGGAGAAGGTGGTGATGAGAATTTTAGACAAGGAAGGCGGCGTGGCTAATATAGAATCTTTGGGACTGGTCGGAGAAGCCCTGGAGAATATGAAGCTGGCTATCAGGGAAACTTACGGGATGATTTTGATAACCGGGCCGACCGGTAGTGGAAAATCAACCACGCTTTATGCTCTTTTGAAGATATTGAACAGCGAGGAAAGAAATATCGTAACTCTGGAAGATCCGATTGAATATAATATTGAAGGGCTGAACCAAAGCCAGATAAAACCGGAAATAGGTTACACTTTCGCTTCCGGTCTGAGAACCATTCTTCGTCAGGATCCGAATGTCATAATGGTGGGAGAAATCAGAGATGCCGAGACGGCGGAATTGGCTGTTCACGCCGCGCTTACGGGGCATTTGATGTTTTCCACCCTCCATACCAATACGGCCATTGGCGCTATTCCGAGATTGATTGTTATGGGCATTGAGCCGTTTTTGCTCTCTTCATCTCTAAGGTTGGTAGTGGCACAAAGACTGGTGAGAAGAATTTGTGAAGACTGCAAGGAAAAAAAAGAAGTTCCGGATTCGGTCAAGAAAAAAGTAATGGAAGAAATTAGCCGTATTTCCAAGGAAGAATTAAAAAAACAAGGGCTGGATTTGGAAAAGGGCATTGATTTTTATCACGGAAAAGGCTGTGACAAGTGCAACGGCACCGGGCTGAAAGGGCGAGTGGCTATTTATGAAGTGATTCCGGTTAATGAAAATGTAAAAAATATCATTACTGAAAAAAGGGGGAATGAAGAATTGATAACCAAAGAAAGAGATGCTTTGGGAGTTCTGACGATAAAGCAAGACGGACTTATAAAAATAGTAAAAGGACTTACTACCATCGAAGAGGTGGAGCGAGTGACGGAAGGCAGTATCACTTTATCAGAAGAAAATGATGCTTAATCAAATTTAATAATAAGGTAAGGAATAAAAAAGTATGGCGCAAAGAATAATGGTGGTTGAAGACGATTCTTTTGTGATGGATATCTATCAGACCAAGTTAACCCAGGAAGGGTATGAAGTTATTTCTGCCAGCAATGGTATCGAGGCGATTAAGAAACTGGAAGAGAATAAAAAGCCCGAGCTTATCCTTTTGGATATAATTATGCCCTATATGGACGGCTTGGAAGTTCTGAGAAAAATAAAAAATAACAAAAATTGGAAAAAAATTCCGATCATTCTTTTGACTAATTTGAGCCAGAAAGAAGAAGTGCAGGAAGGCTTGAAGCTGGGAGCCAAGGATTATCTGATAAAATCCCACTTCACGCCATCAGAGGTTTTGGAAAAAATAAAAATAGCCTTAAAATAAAATAATTTTATGATTCATGCCGAGCAAAAAATAAAAAACCTGTTGCGATTGGTGGCCCAGCAGGGAGCTTCCGATCTTCATCTGACTGTCGGACGCCATCCTACCTTTAGGATTGACGGCAAGCTGATTCCTTTTATGGAAGACGAAATATTGACGCCGGCCGTTACCAAGGAAATTTGCGGAGTGATTTTGAGCGAAGAAGGGCAAAAAAAACTTAATGCGGAGGGCCAAACAGATTTTTCTTATAATTTTGAGGATAAGGTGCGCTTCAGGGTTAACGCTTTTTTTCAACAAGGGTATATCAGCATTGCCTTTCGTCTTATTCCGCGGGAAATAAAAACTTTGCAAGAATTGAATATGCCGGAAGGGCTGTATGACTTTACCAAGTTTTCTCAAGGATTGTTTTTGGTAGTCGGTCCGGTGGGACACGGAAAATCCACCACGCTGGCGGCGATGATTAATGAAATAAACCACAACCAGGAAAAACACATCGTTACCATCGAAGACCCGATAGAATATGTTTATGAGCAGGACAGGTGCATTATAAACCAGCGGGAAGTTTATCAGGATTCCCAGTCTTTTCAGGCCGCTCTCAAATCTGTTTTCCGGGAGGACGCCAATGTGGTTTTGGTTGGTGAAATGCGGGATCTCGATACCATAAGCACGGCCATTACGGCGGCGGAAACAGGACATTTGATTTTTGCCACTCTTCATACCAATGATTGTCCGCAAACTATAGACAGAATCATCGATGTTTTTCCGGCTCATCAGCAAAATCAGGTCAGGAGCCAGTTGGCCAATGTTCTTCTGGGGGTCATTTCCCAGCGTTTGATTTCCAGGATAGACGGGGGACGAGTGCCGGCGGTGGAGATAATGCTTAAAAATCATGCCGTAGAAAATTTGATACGAGAGAACAAGTCTTATCAGATTGACAATGTGATCGAAACCAGTTCCGATCAGGGCATGATCAGCATGGATAAATCGCTGGCCAGCCTTGTCAAACAGGGGATAGTTTCCATCGATAGCGCAACTGCTTATGCCAAAGATCCGAAGAATTTCCAGTCGATGTTAAAAATATAGATGAAAAAAGTTTCTTAGAATGGTTGATTAGTTGGTTTTGTGTTAAAATAAAAATATACAAAATCGGGTAAAATTTTAAACTAACAAAAATAAAATGAAATTTGTTTTTAAAGCCAAAGATAAAACGGGAAATTTACGGGAAGGAACAATCGAAGCGGCAAGCAACGAGGCGGCTCTTTCCGTTCTCCAAAAAAACGGCCTCTTTCCGGTCAGCATAGCGGAAGAAAAAGAGGGAGACTCATTTAAAAAAATAATTTTAAAATATTATGACCGGGTAACATCCAAGGAGCTGGCTATCTTTTTCAGGCAACTGGCCATCCTGATTGAAGCCCGGGTTCCCATTGTAGCTTCGATTACCGCCATCAGCGAACAGACAGTCAATCTCTATTTTAAAAAAATTCTCAAAGAAGCCATAAACGACATTGATGACGGCTTGGCTCTTTCTGACGCCCTGGCCAAACATGGCGATGTTTTTTCAACTCTTTCAATAAACATAATAAAAGCCGGGGAAACATCGGGAAATCTAAAAAAATCAGTGGAATATGTGGCGGATAACATTGAAAAAAATAACGCCTTAACCAGCAGGGTTCGTTCCGCTCTGATGTATCCGGCTATCGTTTTGGTGGTTTTCTTCATCATTGGTTTTATCGCCGTTTCTTTTTTGATTCCCAAACTGACGGCTATCATTAAAGAGCTTAACGCCGATGTGCCTTGGTATACCCAGATAGTTATAACGGTCGGTGATTTTATGTCTATGTATTGGTGGGCGGTGGCGATTGTTATTTTGGGGTTTTTCGGCGGAATCCTTTATTATATAAAAACCGAAGCAGGAAAAAAGGAGTGGGATCAGATAAAAATCAGACTGCCTATTGCGGGCGTGATTTTTCGGTATGTCTACATCACCCGTTTTGCTGAAAATCTGGCGGTTCTTCTCACCGGCGGCATTCCTATTCTCAGAGCCTTGACCGTTGTCAGTTCGGTTATAAACAACACTGTCTATGAAGCCATTATCCTTCGGACAGCCGAGGAAGTGAAAGTGGGCGGCAATATGAGCGATGTTTTGAAACGCAGTCCGCTCATTCCGCCGGTTGTGTCGCATATGATAAAAATCGGAGAAGAATCCGGGCAAATAGACACCGTGCTTAATCATGTGGCGAAATTTTATGATCAGGAAACGGAGATGATGACCAAAAATCTCTCCACTCTTATTGAACCGGTGCTGATGGTCATTATCGGAATAGCAGTCGGATTTATGGCCTTTGCGATCCTGATGCCGATTTATAACATTGCCGGACAGATAAAATAAACAAAGAGCAATGAACAAAGAACAATGATCAATGAACAATGAACAGGGGACAAAGAACAATGAACAATGATCAATGAACAATAAATAAAGGACAAAGAGCAATGAACAAAAAGGCAGAAGCGAAAGGATAGTCGTGATTTATAAATTGATAAATGACCTTATTAAAGAAAATAATATTAAAATGAAGAATAGAAAAAAAGAGTCGGAAGCGCAATGAAAAATTTCTGCTTTCTGCTTCTTACTTCTTTCTTCTTACCTAGAGAGGCGGTGATATTATGGCTAAAAAGAAAACTAAAAAGAAAAAAGGCTTTACTTTGATCGAACTTTTGATTGTTATCGCGATTATTGGAATTTTAGCTTCAATAGTTCTGGTAAGTTTAACTAGCGCACGAGAAAAAGCTAATATTGCGGCTTACAAATCGCAAGTGAGTTCTTTAGCCGCGGCTCTTGTCATTGAATGTGATACGAGAATTTTAGCAATTAATAATATTAATGCTATGCTACCTCCTGTAGCAAATAGAAAAGTTCAAGGCATTGTCATTTATGCTGGAAATACTGCCGCTAATTGTTCCAATACTGGAACTGGAGTTTTTGATGTAGGATTGAGATCTATTGAAATTGGTACTTCTGCAGCAGCGACTGCTTGTGAAACAGCGCCTTCGGCAACTGAAGGAACCCATATTACTAATACCGGCGTTACTTTTCCCGCAGGCTGTTAATTTTCTGTGAAGATTATTTTTTGAATAAAAATAATTAATTTAGAACGGAGGTGATATTATGGCTAAAAAGAAAACTAAAAAGAAAAAAGGCTTTACTTTGATCGAGCTTTTGATTGTTATCGCGATCATTGGAATTTTAGCTTCAATAGTTTTGGTAAGTTTAACTAGCGCACGAGAAAAAGCTAATGTTGCTACCTACAAATCGCAAGTGAGTTCTTTAGCCGCGGCTCTTGTCATTGATTGTGATACTGATCTTTTAACTGATGCTATAATTACTACGCATATAGCTACTATGGGTACTAACAATAAAGTAACTCCTGGAGCTATATCTGAAAATTCCTGCGGATCGAGTGGAACAGGAGAATTTACGGTAGCAGTCAGTTCAATAGAATTAGGATCTTCTGCAGCAGCAACTGCTTGTGAAAGCGCTGGTGGATCCATAACAGAGTCAGGCGTAACATTTCCTGCTGGTTGCTAACGCACGTTTAATTTGAAAATTTTTATGCTTGCCAATGATATGTATTTGGCAAGCAGGTATAGTTTTTAAACTAGTAAACGAGGAAGGGCAACGGAGTAAATCAATTATTAGGATGAATCAGGGAATCAAGCATCTTATCATATTCTTATTCAACTTGGCGTTGCTTTTTGCAACGCTTTTTGTGCCTAGACAAGTTGATAACAAGGAGCAGATGAAAAATGTAAGACTGGGTTATCCTGTGGCGTTTGTTTCCCAGGATTTTTCTTATTATAATAAATATTTTTCTTTCTTTCCGAATTGGCAAAAATTTAATCCCCAAAATAAGAATTGCCCTTATAAAATTATCCCTGTAAATCTCATTATATCAATGGCTACAGTTTTTGCTTTGCTTGAATTTTTTATTTGTATTATAGAAATTATTCATATTAAAATTTTTTTTAGAGAAGTTAACTGATTCTACAAATAGCAAAAAACTATTTTTTATGATATGATAAAGACATAAAATAAATCAAAAATGACTAGTATCATATTTCTTTTGTTAGGACTTATTTTCGGAAGCTTTTTAAATGTGGTGGTTTACAGAATCGGCGTGGCGGAAGACATTCTGGGGCGATCGTATTGTCCAAAATGCAAGAAAAAAATAAAATGGTATGATAACATTCCGGTTATCAGTTTTATCATGCTCAAATTCCAGTGCAGAGAATGTGGAAAAAAAATATCATGGCAATATCCGATGGTGGAAATTGCCACCGGCATCCTGTTTGCTCTGGTGGGAGCTAATTTTTTTTCCGCCATTGATCCTGCCACATGGATGCCGACTTTCTATTATCTGGGTATTGTCAGTTTTTTAATGGTTGTTTTGGTTTACGATTTTATACATATGGAAATTCCCTCCACTGTTCTTTGGGCCGGAATTGCCTGGACTGTTTTTTTCAATCTCATTTTTGATTGGTATAGCCTTAGCTGGTCGGTTCCGTTGGAAAGCGCCATTTATTCCGGAGTGTTGGCGGCTTTTGTGTCATTCGTCTTCTTTTTTCTGATGGTGGTTTTTTCGCGGGAAAAATGGATGGGTCTGGGGGATGCCTATCTGGTTATTTTTCTTGGAATGATAACCGGCTGGCCGGAGATATTATTGGCTCTTTTTTTGGCCTTTGCTATTGGCGCGATTTGTGGCATAATTCTAATAGGGATGAAGAAAAAGAAAATAAAAAGCCAAATTCCTTTTGCTCCTTTTTTGGCCTTGGGAACATTGATAACAATTTTTTTCTATCAGGCAATAGTTAATTGGTATTTTGGTCTGGTTGCTTTTTAAATAAATTATGAAAAAAGATAAAAATAAAAACAGAGGATTTACTCTTTTGGAGGTGATGATTGTTATCGCTATTGTCGGCATAATGTCGGCGTTGGTTTTAATTAACTTTAATTCTACAAAAAATAATGCGCGCGTAAAAGCATCGCAAAGAGAAGTGGCTTCCGCTATAAAGCTGGCGCATAGTTATGCCCTTCAAGGTAAAACCCAGCCCAGATGGGACGGGGAAATGGTTACTCCTTGCGGCTACGGAATATATTTCATTCCTGCTTCCGAAGGAGAAAATATAACACGATACAGATTATTCTATAATATGCCAGGCGGTGCTTCCTGTGATGATTTAAACAAACTTGCTAAGAATCGCAGGTTCATAGAAGGGGAATCAAAGACGGAAGAGATTCAAACTCTGGAAAGCGGCGTTTATTTAAGATTTTCTTCCGGCCGGCAAGTCTACTTTACTGTTCCCCATGGAGAAACATACAGCGGCGCCGGGGGTGCTCTTGGCTCTGCGGTAACTATGACGGTGAGAATTGGAAGCACTGAAAAAACCATAACCATTAATCCCGGCGGACTGGTAGAGGAAAGCGATTAAAAAAATGAAAATAGGAAAAATCAAAAACAAAAAAGGATTATTTGCCGGCAAGCGAGGATTTTCTCTTCTGGAGGCCATACTTTCTGTTTTTATAGTAAGTGTAGGATTGGTAGCCGTCATGTCTCTTCTTACAGCCAGCATAAAAGAAACTCTTGGTAGCCGTAGCCAGCAAGTGGCTTCTCTTTTGGCTCAAGAAGGAGTAGAGCTTGTCAGAAACATACGCGATAACAATTGGGCAAGGCAATTGGACGATAGTTTTAATGGCATTGATGCGGCCAATAATTGCACCATTGCTTATAACTCCACACTAAGTTGCAGTGGGGACTACAAACTTTCCCGAAATACAAGCGGATATTATGTCCACAACAGCAATCTTCCGGATACGAGATTTTCCAGAAAAATCATAATATCGGGAGGAGCCAACGTCAGAAGAATTATCAGCATGGTGGTCTGGGACAGGGATGATTTTCCCGGTAGTGTTGATGGATGCACAACAAAAAACAAATGCTCTTATGCGGAAATAACCTTAACCAAATGGGGAGGAAATGATTAATAATAAAAAAATGGTTAATTTCAGAAATATAAACAAAATAAAAAACAATAAGAAAAAAACAAGAACTGCGCCTGTCGGCAAGCGGGGATTTTCACTTGTGGAAATGCTTGTCGCTCTTTTCATTTTTTCCTTGGTAATGATGACGGTTGTTTCTGTCTTTGCCTCTTTCGTTTCCAATAGAAAAAAAATAGGAAATGTCCAACGTGATTTGGAAAACGGACGGACAGCCATAGAACTTATGGCTAAAAACATCCGAATGAGTTGCGGAGTAGGCATCGGATACGTTTCTTCCGGCGAGGAAACGACCGGCAGCGCCCTTTTTATGTATAATAACTCCCAAGGCAAGTGTTTAATTTACCAATTTCAAAACGGAAATTTGAAGAGTTCATCGGCTCCTATTGAAGCCCCTCCAGGATCGGAAAATGAGCCTTGTCCATATGATTGCCGGCCGGTAAATGCAGGATATAGTAATTGGAAAACGCTAGTTTCCTCCAATATTCAAGCCGGAGAGTTCAGGATAGTAAAAACTGATCGCGAACCTGCCAGTGTTGACGGCGATCCACGAGTTGTTGGCAAGGCTACGATATTAATGTCTATTGGCGCAGATATGCCGGTCACGCTTCAAACAACCGTGTCTCATCGTGACTATGAAGAATTGGCTCCTAATTAATTTTGGGTTTAATTTATCCCTCATCATCAAGGGGAAGGGGGAAACAAAAAAATGAAAAAGCACAAAGCATCCATTCTGGTTGTATCTTTAATAATTTTGGGAGCGATTTTAGTTATTGCTCTTAGCATCTCTCTGGTCTCGATAAAGGAAAGAAAGGCATCCATCGGAGGCGGAAGAACCAATCTGGCTTACCAAGCGGCGGAAACCGGGGTGGAAACGGTTTTGAATTATCTTACCAGTAATTCCTACGAATTAGTCAATAAATTGCCTAATTGCGATACTGAAACTGGAAAAATTTTTGATCCCAGCACTGATAAGAGATACGAAGTAGTTTTAAAAAATGATGATGGAGACATTGTTCCTTGTAACAGCGATGACACTGTCAAGGTGGGCGATATTACCAGTATCAAATCCACAGGATTAGTCGATCCTAATAACCGACGGGCGATTGAAGCGGCCGTGGCGGCGGGAAGTTTAAAATGCAGGAGAATTACTAAAGAATCTGAATCTAGCGGAGGTCTTGTAGCCAGTGCTGTTTGTGATACCGGGGAATTTGTTCTTACCGGTGGAGGACGGTGTGAAACAGGAACCAATTTTTGCGGAAGATCCGGTTCGGGTGTTGTCGGATCAATGAATTACAGCCGGCCATATAACAACTATCATGAATGGCGCGTTGATTGCAACGCTCAAGATGATACCGGAGAAGCTTGCGCCGAAGCTTTTGCTGTTTGTTGCCAAAGCAATCCGTTAGCCATCAGTTTTGAATAATTTTTTAAAAATAAAAATATGAAAAATAAAAATTACAAAGCATCTGCTTTGGCTGTGTCCCTTATAATCTTAAGCGTTGTTTTATTCATCGCTCTCAGTATTTCTTTGGTATCCTTAAAAGAAAGAAAGGCTTCTGTCGGATCATCCAAAAGCGGTATAGCCTTTCAAAATGCCGATTCCGGACTGGAAGTGGTTTTGAATAAGATTATGAATGACAATGATATTGAAAATGTGGGAGATTTATGCGATAGCGGAATACTGAAAGGCGATAATTATCAGGCAGAAATAAAAAAAGAAAACGGAGATGTCATCAATTGTTCCGGAGATCGCAATCTTGGCTTGTCGGAAATCGCGCTCTTGAAATCAACCGGGTTCAATGAAGACAAAACAGAACAAAGGGCAGTGGAGACTGCTGTGGCGGCCGAAGAAGAAGGAGACGTTATTTTTGATGATTGCAAGTGGGTAGAAGGCAAGTCTATGGATAGCGGAGGAGTGAATTGCCGGTTTGATGAATTCGGAGCGGTGCGTGGCAAAGACGGTGAACAATTCAAGGGGGTAATGGCAGGAATCCAAATGCATGACAAGAACAATAAATTCGACGTCTTTTGTTGCAGGTTGAAAGTGAAATAACGATAAACCAACTTTTTTATATTTGAGCAGTGTTTTTAACATTGCTCTTTTTCTTTATTTTTCCCATTCTCTTTGATATAATCAAAACATGAATTTAACAGCTGAACAAGCCAAAAATAGAATAAAAAAGCTTAGCGAGGAGATTAATAAATTGCGGTATGAATATCACGTTCTTGACAAGCCGGACGTGACGGATGAAATTTATGATTCTCTTACAGAAGAACTCAGGAAGTTGGAAGAAAAATTCCCGGCTTTTAAGTTGTCTGATTCTCCAACGCAAAGAATAGGAGGGCGACCGTTGCAAAAGTTTAAGAAAATCCGCCATCAAGTCAGGCAATGGTCTTTTGACGATGTTTTTAGTTTTGAAGAATTGAAAAAGTGGGAAGAAAAGGTGGAACGGATGATAAAAAAAGAACAGGAAAGTGAGAATAAAAAACAAAATATTGAGTATTGTTGCGAAGTTAAAATTGACGGGCTAAAAATAATATTGATTTATGAAAATGGTGTTTTTGTCCGGGGGGCGACTCGCGGAGATGGAGTTATCGGAGAAGATGTGACGGAAAATCTCAAAACTATCCAAAGCATCCCATTAAAATTAAGCGCGCCGATTGACCTGGTGGCTGTTGGCGAATGCTGGTTGAGCAAATCGGAGTTGGAGAGGATCAATGAAGCCAGAAAGAAAAAAGGAGAGCCTTTGTTTGCCAATTCCCGAAACGCGGCCGCCGGTTCCATTCGCCAGCTTGATCCGAAAATCGCCGCTTCCAGGAAGCTGGATAGTTTCATTTATGATATTGATTATATAAATTTTTCCAAACCTCACCCGGCTTCCGCCAAGGCGGAATCCACCCTCTCCTTGATTAAGGAGAGGGGGTTAGGGGGTGAGGTTAAAATGCCGGAAACTCAGATGGAAGAACTGGAGTTATTAAAAAACCTCGGATTTAAAGTCAATAAAAATTATAAACTATGCCGAAAAATAGAAGAAATTCAGGAATTTTATGAAGGATGGGCAAAGAAAAAAGACAACCAGGAATATGGAATTGACGGAATAGTGATAAAAATAAACTCGCGCGTTATTCAGGAAGCTTTGGGTTACACCGGAAAATCACCTCGTTGGGGAGTGGCTTATAAATTTCCGGCAGAAAAAGTAACGACAGTCGTTGAAGATATAAAAGTCCAAGTGGGGCGCACCGGCGCGCTGACGCCCGTGGCGTATCTGCGGCCAGTGTTGGTTGCCGGTTCAACAGTTTCTCGCGCTACGCTTCATAATGAAGATGAGATAAAAAGATTAGATTTAAAGATTGGTGATACGGTAGTCATTCATAAGGCGGGAGATGTCATCCCGGAAGTGGTGGAAGTTCTTGAAAAGCTGAGAAGCGGAAAAGAGAAAAATTTCCATATGCCGCGCGTATGTCCGATTTGCGGAGGGGAAGCGGCAAGGCGAAAAGGGGAGGCGGCCACATACTGCCTTAACAAAAAGTGTTTTGCTATCGAACTGGAGAATATGATTCATTTTGTCTCGAAAAAAGGATTCAACATAGACGGGCTCGGCGAAAAAATTGTGGAACAGCTAATGAATGAAGGACTTGTCTCCAACGTCGCGGATATTTTTGAGTTAAAAAAAGGCGATCTTGAGCCGCTCGAACGTTTTGCGGAAAAGTCCGCGGACAATCTGATAAGTTCCATAAAAAACAGCAAAACCATAGAATTTCCCAAATTTTTGTATGCGTTAGGAATAAGATTTGTAGGGGAAGGAACGGCCCTACTGGTGACAAGAAACATGGAAAAAGTGACAAGGAGGAAAATAACAACACTGGATAATATTATTAATTTTTTTCCCGAAATTAAGGCCGAGGAATGGCGCAGCATTAAGGGCATCGGGGAAAAGTCGGCCGAAAGCTTGGTTCAATGGTTTTCCAAAGAGGAAAACTTAAACTTACTCAAGAAAATGCAAGAGCTGGGTGTTAATATAGAAATACAAAATACAAGAAACAAAACACAAGATACAAAACTTCAAGGAAAGACTTTTGTTCTTACCGGAGAGCTTAAAAATTGGACAAGAGACGAGGCAAAAGATATGATTAGAAGTGCCGGTGGAGACGTTTCCGGTTCGGTCAGTAAAAAAACTGATTATGTTGTAGCTGGCGAAAATCCAGGTTCGAAATATAAAAATGCCCAAGAATTGAAAGTCAAAATAATTAACGAAGAAGAATTTGAGAAAATAGTTTTAAGTGACAAGTGACAAGTGACAAGTGACAAGTAATAAGTAACGGGGAGCATGGCAGAATATTGCGGATATAAAAAATTGAATGTTTATATAAAAGCTAATGATTTAGTGATCGGTGTTTATGATATTACAAAAAGGTTTCCCAAAGAGGAGTTGTTCGGGTTGGTTTCTCAAATGAGAAGATGCGCTATATCAGTGGTAGCAAACATTGCAGAAGGTTATGGAAAAAATACCAAAAAAGATAAGCTAAATTTTTGTTACATTTCCAGGGGATCATTGACTGAAATTGAATATTATATAGATCTTAGTTATCAGTTAAAATATATTTCTAAAGATCAATTTTTTAATTTAAAAGGAAAAAGAGACGAAGTGGGAAGGTTGTTGTTTGGATATATGAGATCATTAGCTAAATAACCTTGTCGCTTGTCACATATTACATGTTACTTAGAAATGATGAAGTAAAACACATAGCCGAACTGGCCAGGATCGGGTTGGATGAGAAAGAGATCGAGAAATTCTCGACTGATTTGTCATCCATTTTGGATTTTGTCGAGCAGTTAAAAGAGGTGGACATAGATAAGGCGGAAGCAATGGCGCATATAACCGGGCTGGAAAATATTACGCGAGAAGATAAAAATCGTGATTTTGAAAATGTTTCCGGGATAAAAAAATTATTTCCGGAGGAGAAAGGTGGTTATGATAAGGTAAAAAGTGTCTTGTAAGTGACAAGGGACAAGTGACAAGGGACAAGGGACAAGGGACAAGTAACAAGGGACAAGTGACAAGGGACAAGCGGTAGGTTTTATTGCTTGTTACTTGTCACATATAACTTATTACTAGTGCTTATGATTAGAGAACTGCATGAAAAATTAATAAAAGGAGAAATAACTTCAGTCGAACTTACTGAAAAGTATTTTGACGCGGTTGAAAAAAAGGATAAAGATCTGAATGCTTATCTGACTCTCACTAAGGATTTAGCGATGGAACAAGCCAAGAAAGTGGATGAAAAAATTAAAAACGGCGAAAAAATAGAATTACTCGAGGGTATTCCAGGAGCGATTAAAGACGTCCTATGCACAAAAGGAATAAGAACAACCGCTGGGTCAAAAATTTTGGACAGCTATATCGCGCCTTTTGATGCGACAGCGATAAAAAAACTCAAAGAAAATGGAGCGGTAATCTTAGGAAAAACCAATTTGGATGAATTTGCCATGGGATCTTCCACAGAAAACAGCGCTTATGGACCGACCAAAAATCCGCATGATTTGGAAAGAGTGCCTGGCGGCACTTCCGGCGGTTCGGCTGCGGCTATCGCCGCCGATATGGCTGCTTGGGCACTTGGATCTGATACAGGAGGTTCATGCAGGCAACCGGCATCGCTTTGCGGAGTGGTCGGCATGAAACCGACATACGGCCGGGTTTCGAGATATGGTCTCATTGCTGCCGCATCGAGCTTCGACCAGGTCGGCACTTTGACGCATAGCGTGGAAGATGCGGCTATCGTCCTTTCCGCTATATCTGGACAAGACAGGCATGATGCAACTTCTGCCCACAGCAGTGACAAAAAATTTGAAGATTATTTGGACGGTAAGATAAAAGGAGTGAAAATAGGAGTGGTAAAAGAATATTTGGAAGGACTTAAGGAGGATGTCAGAAAAGTTATGGAAGCGGTTGTAGAGAAATATAAAAAACTGGGAGCGGAAATTGTCTATATTGATATGCCATATAACAAATATGCCCTTCCTGCTTATTATATTATCCAGCCTTCGGAAGTCAGCTCGAATCTTGCCAGGTTTGACGGGGTGAAATACGGCTTACGCGCCGATGATGAGAAAGACAACCAAGCGGAAAATGAATTTGGCCTGCCCAAAACACTTTTGGAAACATATTTGGATACGCGCTGCTACGGGTTGGGAGCAGAAGCAAAAAGAAGAATAATGTTGGGAACCTATGCCTTGTCAGCCGGATATTATGAAGCTTTCTATGTTCGGGCGCAAAAAGTTCGAACGCTTATCAAAAAAGATTTTGAAAGAGTTTTTCAGGAAGTCGATGTGATATTGACGCCGACCACTACCGCTCCAGCTTTTAAGATTGGTGAAAAAGCCGATGACCCTTTGCAGATGTATCTCGAAGATATTTTTACAGTTACTGCCAATATTACCGGTGTGCCGGCTATTTCTGTGCCAGCAGGAACGGTAGAAAGAGAGGGTAAAAAGTTACCGATCGGATTCCAACTTATGGGCAAGTGGTTTGATGAAGAAGGGCTGTTTAGAGCCGCCCATGCTTATGAAATAAGCCAATAAATTTAAAATAAAAAATATGAATAATCCCGACAATATTATATTAGTCGTGGTGGACGGCCTGATTAATTTTTATAACTCCACCACTTTTGCGGTTATTAAATTTATTTTGGGGATATACGCGGCTGTTCTTTTTGTGGATATTATACTTCTTCTTATCCAGCGAGGCCTGGGAGGCGACATCAAAGACACGTTTTTGGGTATGAATTTGCCCAGGGAATTTGTCAGAAAAAGGCCAAAAGATAAATTGAAAATTAAATGGGAAAAAATTAAAAGCAAACTGGATAACGACAACAAAGCTGATTTAAAAATGGCGATTATTGAAGCGGATGATTTGATTGATGATTTGATAAAGAAAATGAAATATCCGGGAGATAATTTTGGCGAGAGATTGGAAAATATCAATCCCGGACAGATTGAAAATATAGAGGATCTCAAAAAATCTCATTTGATGAGAAATAGAATAATTCACGAAGAAAAATTTGAACTTACTAAAAAAGAAGCGGAAGAAATTCTGGCGTCTTATGAGGAATTTTTGAGAGCTTTTGAGGTGGTGGATTAAACAAGAGGACTTTAATTTTTTGTTCGTCATTCTGAGTTCCGATTAGAAATCGGAAAGAAGAATCTGCCCAAAGTCAGGAAATTTTTACCCATAGATCAGCAGGCTTACAGGTTAAAATTGGCAGATCCTTCCCTCTCATAAATTCGAGCTCAGGATGACGGCTATGATCGGTTTTTGTATAAATTACTATTGAAGACTTGTGGAAAAACTCAATGCGTTATTTATGAAGCCAGTGAAAGTTGACATAGGACCAGTCAAGCGCTAAAATAAGGGATAGTTTTTATATATACATATAGTGGGGTGGAGCAGTTCTGCCTAACGGCAGACAAGCTGTCTGACTCGCGTGGCTCACTTGCCTGCCGATAGGCAGGTAACCACGAATAAATAAAATATAATGTATAAGATATATGTGTTGTTTTTTAATAAAAACGTTTATACCAGAATGACATCGGATTTAAGCAGAAGAACCAAAGAGCATCAGAGAGGTAAGGTAAGATCAACAAGAAACAAGGGGAAATTTGTTGCTAAAGTAATAGAAGAGTGTGGAGACAGAAAAATAGCCAGGAAAAGAGAGAAATATTGGAAATCAGGTTGCGGGAAAGAAAAATTAAAAAAACTATATAGCGGGGTGGAGCAGTCTGGTAGCTCGCGTGGCTCATAACCACGAGGTCCTGGGTTCAAATCCCAGCCCCGCAACATTTTTATAAAATATAAAACATACGGTGTGTTTTTGTTTCTTTTTGCGTTACATAAAAAATGCCGGCGTAGCTCAGTTTCGGCCATAGGCCGACCAGCCTATGGCTGGGGTTATAAATTTGTATAATGCCGGCGTAGCTCAGTTGGTTAGAGCGATGGACTCATAAGCCATAGGTCAGAGGTTCAAATCCTCTCGCCGGTACTAAAATTTTTTAGGGGCGTAGCCCCGACGTAAAAATTCTCTACCTGTCGGCAGACAGGCTTTGGAATTAACGGGACAAGCAGTTGATTGTGTATGGACTGGTAGCTCAGTTGGTTAGAGCGTCCGCCTGTCACGCGGAAGGTCGCGAGTTCGAGTCTCGTCCAGTCCGCGATTAACTGCTTGTCCCGTTAGTTGAGCAAAGTGAAACTTTACGGGGTCCATCTTAGCAGGTCGAGGGTTCCCTGCCCGCCAATGGCTTTGCCGAAGGCGAAGGCAGGCGGGGAGTCCCTTCGCTCCCGCACAAATAAAACAGCCTCAAAAAGGGCTGTTTTTTGATCAGTAAAATCCTTGCAAAATGATGTCAGAAGAGCTATAATTATGTAGTAATCACGCCAAAAAAGACGGGATTAAAGGACGAAAATAAACAATAAATATGACATTGGGAGCTTACATTTGGGGAATGCGCCTCTTAGCTTTTTTATCCCTTTTGGCTTTTGGAGCAGTTCTGATTTATGTTAATCCGGAAGAAACAGGCGCCGGGGGGAAGGCTATTTTTTATTTAACTCTCGGATTATTTCTGGGCGGTTTTCTAAATATGTTTCTGTTGCTTCTGAGACGAAAAATGATTGGAAATGATGTGGCCATAGAAAATGCCGGACTTAGTTTTCGGCAGGGGTTTCTTTTGTCTATTCTTGTTATCGGACTTTTGATTTTGCAAAGCTTCAGAATGCTGGTCTGGTGGGACGGTCTTTTGGCGGTAGCCGCCGTATTTTTAGTCGAATTATATTTTTTATCAAGAAGTTGAGACGTTAACAAGGTTTAATAGTTTAAAAATTTTTAGTTATTATGGCAAAAGATAAAATTGCACAACAAAATGTCGGAGATTATACCGCCAAGTCCATTCAAGTTCTGGAAGGCTTGGAGCCGGTCAGAAAAAGACCGGGAATGTATATCGGAGGAACTTCTGTCGAAGGCCTTCATCATTTGGTTTGGGAAGTGGTAAACAACTCTTTTGATGAGGCGATGGCTGGACGTTGCGACAAGGTTTCAGTGCGGCTGCTGCCAGACGAGGTAATTGAAATCGAAGATAACGGCGCCGGCATTCCAGTAGAAAAACATCATCAAACCAAAAAATCAACACTGGAAACTGTCCTAACCGTTCTTCATGCCGGAGGAAAATTTGGTGGCAGCGGATATAAAATTTCCGGCGGTTTGCATGGAGTTGGTGTTTCTGTTGTCAATGCTCTCTCTGAGTCACTAAAAGCGGAAGTGAAGCGGGACGGAAAAATTTATGTCATGGAATTTGAAAGAGGAAAGGCAAAAATGAAAGACCCAAAGGTTATCGGTAAGACTACGGAAACAGGAACAAAAATTTCTTTTAAGGCGGACAGCCAGATTTTTCCGGAAATCAATTATTCCTGGGAAAAGATTTTGGGATATTTAAGACAGCAATCATATCTTACTAAAGGCGTAGCGGTAAAAATTTATGACGAACGGGAAGAGGGGAAAGAAAGAGCATACGGATTTCTTTTTGACGGAGGACTGGTTTCTTATATAAAATTTTTGAATCGCGGAAAAGAAGTAAAAAATGAAATGCCTTTTTATACGGAGAAAAAATTTGAAGACACGGAAGTGGAAATTGCCCTTCAATATACCGATGGATATAAGGAACATGTTTATTCTTTTGCCAATAATATTTTTACTCCGGAAGGCGGAATGCATGAAGTTGGTTTTCGTTCTGCTCTTACAAGAGTGGTGAATAATTATGCCAAAAAATCCGGATTGCTCAAAGAGAAAGACGGAAATTTTATCGCTGAAGATTTTCAGGAAGGACTGACAGCGGTCATCAGCGTGAAGCTGAAGAATCCGCAATTCGAAGGACAGACGAAAGCCAAACTGGGTAACGGTGAAATAAGAGGAATTGTTCATTCGGTTATGTCAGAAGCTTTTGCGGAATTCTTAGAAAGCCATCCCAATAATGCCAAGTCGGTTATTTATAAAATTCTTTTGACAGCCAAAGCGAGAATTGCCGCGCGCGCGGCCAAGGATGCAGTGATCAGAAAAGGGGCGTTGGAAGGAATGACTCTGCCGGGAAAATTAGCCGACTGTTCCAGTCGCAATGCTTCCGAATCGGAACTTTATATCGTAGAGGGAGACTCGGCTGGCGGCAGTGCCAAACAGGGAAGGAACAGAAGGTTCCAGGCAATCTTGCCGCTTCGCGGAAAATTAGTAAACGTGGAAAAAACCACTCTTGATAAAGTGGTGAAATCGGACACTCTGAAACCGATCATCATTGCTTTGGGCGCCGGCATCAGTGACAGTTTTGATATTTCCAGATTGCGCTATCATAAAATAATTATTATGGCCGATGCCGATGTCGACGGATCGCATATCAGAACTTTGCTGCTTACTTTTTTCTACCGCTATTTTGAACAACTCATCCGCCAGGGACACATCTATATCGCCCAGCCGCCGCTCTACAGAATTCAAAAAGGAAAAGAAATTTCGTATGTTTTTACTGATGCGGAAAAAGACAAAAAAATAGAAGAGATAAAATCCAGAGTTTTATCCGGTGCCAAGCTCAAAAAAGAAGAAAAAAATACGGAAGAAAATACAGTCGTAGAAACGGATACAGAAGAAAGCGAAGTGGGAGAAAAGGTGGCCGGAATTAATATCCAAAGATACAAAGGTTTGGGAGAAATGAATCCGGAACAGCTTTGGGAAACCACCATGAATCCGGAGAGCCGGATGATGCTCAAAGTGAATATTGAAGATGCCCAGGCGGCTGACAAGATGTTTGATGTTCTTATGGGAACGGAAGTGGAGCCGAGAAGAAGATTCATTCAAACCCACGCCAAAAGCGTTAAAAACCTGGACGTGTAAAAATAATAAAATCAGATAGTCTTATCATACGAAAAACCCCGCTCAAGCGGGGTTTTTAGCGCTTTCTTTATCTATATTTGATATCAAATATAGATAAAAATATATTATGAAAAAAGCTTTAAAAAAATAAATAGATCCAGGAAGGCAAGTAAGCGGCTCAGCATAAAAAATATGCCTAAGAACACCATTATTGTCTTTATGAATTGAGAAAAATTAGAGTTGATAATAATATAAAAAAATAAATAGCAAACAGTTGTGGATAACTTATAAATTTTTCTTGTTGACAACCGTTAAAAATGATATAATTTAACCAGAATTTAAGGAGATATTTGATATCAAATATGAGCTTTAATGAAGCTAAAAAAGAGACGAAAATAAATGATGAGCTCTTGCCTCTTTCTGAGGCCTCAAAAATATCCGGATACACTCCGGAATATTTAAATTCCCTTTCCCGAAAAGGGATGCTTAAGGCAAAAAAAATTGGGAGGAATTGGCATACCACTTTTCAGTGGCTGGATGACTATCTTGTATCCATCGGAAAGAAGGATAAGGCGGAGAAAAGTGGAGAGGTTTTCAGGGCCGATATTTCGGGAGAAAAATCCGTTCAGGAAACAGATCAAAAAGCCGTTTCGGAAATGGTCAATAAGGATATTGAAGAAAAGAAATTTTTAACCGACAAGTCGGAAAAACTAAAAATTGCCGGATTGCCAAAAAAAGATAACCAAGGTTTTTTTATGAAAGTAATGGCCGGATCATTTTCTGCCCTGGTGGTGGTTCCTCTGATTTTTATTTTCATTTACACAGCCAAAGTTTTCATAGACCAGAGAAATTTTAATTTGGAAAAATTGGCGCTGGTCAATGACAGTCCAAATGGAATAGTTTTTAACGAAAATACTTTGGATGGAAAAAATGGCAAAGAGGAATATTCGGGAGAAGTCCGGGGGGAAGAAACTTCAGAAGCGGACGAGCAAGCAAAAAAATCCGGAATACTTTTGGCGAGTGAAAATTTCAAAGCCAACCAAGTGAGTCTTTCCGGAGCGGTGGTGCTGGCGGCGGAAGACGACAATCGGCCGCTGGAAATTTCCGACATCAAATCTGAATCATTTGTTTCTGCCAAAAAAGACAATGCCGGAGGTTCAGAGGAAGTGAAGCTGGTGGTTTCCTGGAAAACAAATAAGCTGGCAATGTCTGAAATTGAATATTCTAAAAATAACGGACAAGATACAAAAAATTTGAAAGAACAATCTTACGGATTCAATCACGCCGTGGTTGTTACCAAAATCAATCCCAGAACTTCCTATACTTATTCCATAAAAGTTCGCGACCATTGGGGAAACGAAATCGACTCCGGCAGATATGGAGTGTTTACCACTTCCAAGCCTACTTCTATTTTTGATGTCATCTCGGAAGAAATAAATGAAATTTTCGGGTGGGCGATAAACAGATAAAAAAGTTTTCATAAACCAACAAGGAAAAAAACAAAATCAAAAACCGTGAAAATAAATTTTCAAAATAAAATAATCACATTTATTTTCGCCCTGGTGGTGGCGCTTGAAGGTGCCAGCTTGCTTTTTGATTTTTCTCTGGCGCAAATTGTTCCCCTGGCCACTCCGAGAAAAATTGATATTTCCGCTCACATCATCAATAACGAAAACAGGGAAATCAGTAATGGGGAATATGAAATTCGTTTTGCTGTTTATAGCATCAACCGAGAAACAGTCGATCCGTATCCGTCAAACACCGATGCCCGCCTTTGGGAAGAAACCCAGACTGTGTTCATAAAAGACGGAATCCTGAGAGCATATCTTGGAACGGTTTCTCCTCTTCCCACTGGTTTGAATTTTTCCAGCGGAGAATATTATTTGGGAATCAGAATCGGCCAAGACAGCGAGATGGTGCCAAGAAAAAAAATCGGCGCTGTTCCCTTGGCGATTGACGCCCTGAGCATTGGCGGAGCGACAGTGGGAACGGCGGAAGGAAATCTGATAAAACTGGGCACCGGAGGCAAGGTGGACATCTCCATGTTGCCCACCGGAAAATCCGGAAAAAAATTAGTTTTGGCCAATGATCCGCGGCTGGAAGAAAGCGAAGCAGAAATAGAAATTTCCGGAAGCTACAGCTACATTGACGCTTCCGGATCAGAATTGACACTGAATGCGATTAACCTAACCAGCGATGTGACTGGAATTTTAGGAATAGCCAATGGCGGAACGGGACTGAGTTCATATGCCGCCGGAGATATGACATATTATTCTTCCGGAAATTCTTTTTCTAAAATTTCTATCGGAAACGTCGGAGAAGTTTTAACTATTGTTGGCGGTGTTCCTTCCTGGCAACCGTCAACTTCCGGAATTTCCGGAACAGGAGTAGTCGGCCATATAACTTATTGGAGCGGAACTTCCGCTATAACTTATGATTCTAACGGCAGTTTTTATTGGGACTCAACCAATAATCGTTTAGGCATCGGCACCACCAACCCAGTTCAAAAATTGGATGTTTCAGGAAAAATCGCCCTAAACGGCACAACAGTAGCTTATCTTCCAACCAATGTGACAGGAACGCTGGTTTTGGGAAACGGCGGAACAAACTTATTAAGCGGGGCTAATTACAATACTTTTGTGGGACTAAATTCTGGAAGCGCCAACACCACCGGAAACAATAATATTGCTGTTGGCTATAATTCTCTTTATTCCAA